>NZ_DEYR01000061.1:1121-116096 GCF_002364635.1 Pseudomonas sp. UBA3153 | reverse complement strand
TGCTTTCGTAGGGTGCGCCGCGCGCACCGCTGTACCGGCTACCAGTCCTTGCCCAAGCCGGGCAGTCACGATGCGCATGGCGCACCCTACGGTGACGGTGCGCTTGTCGTAGGGTGCGCCGCGCGCACCGATGCACGGGCTACCAGTCCTTGCCCAAGCCGAGCAGCTCCAGCGCCTGGCGTCGTAGCTCGACCAGGTGCGGGTCGTCGCGGTGGCGTGGGTAGTCGCGTGCCACCTGCAATTCCGCCAGCACCCGCGCCGGCCGGTCGCTGAACACCAGCACGCGGTCGGCCAGCAGCAGCGCCTCCTCGACGTCGTGGGTCACCAGCAGGCCGCTGTAGCCTTGCTGCTGCCAGAGGCGGATCAGCTCGCCCTGCATGGCGATGCGGGTCAGCGAATCGAGCTTGCCCAGCGGCTCGTCGAGGATCAGCAGGCGCGGCTGGTTGACCAGCGCGCGGGCCAGCGCCACGCGCTGCGCCATGCCTCCGGAAAGCTGCCGCGGATAGGCCTGGGCGAATTCGCCGAGGCCCACCTTGGCCAGCGCCTCGTCGACCCGTCCGCGTTGCTGCCTGAGCAGGCCGCGCGCCTGCAGGCCGAGGGCGACGTCCCAAACCGTGCGCCACGGGTAGAGCGTCGGGTCCTGGAACACCACCACGCGGGACGGATCGGGCCCGGCGATCGGCGCGCCATCGGCCAGCAGCTCGCCGTGCTGCAACGGCTCCAGCCCGGCGACCAGGCGCAGCAGGGTCGACTTGCCGCAACCGGACGGGCCGAGCAGGGCGACCATCTCCCCCGGCGCGACGCTCAGGTCCAGACGCTGCAGCACCGGCAGGCGCTCGCCCTTGAGTTCGAAGGCGTGCGCCAGGCCACGGATGTCCAGGCGCAGGCCGCGCTCGGCGGGGATCGGGGAACGCGCGGTGGCTACCATTTCATCGCTCCTTGCTGCCAGCTCAGGGCGCGGTCGCGGATCAGGAACAGCGCGCTGATCAGCCCGGAGCAGACCAGCGCCATGAGCAGCAGGGCGGCGTACATGTTGGCGTAGGCGGCCCAGCCCTGCGCCCATTGCAGGTACCAGCCGAGACCGGCCTTCACACCCATCATCTCCGCCACCACCAGCACCGAGAAGGACGCGCCCAGGCCCATGAACAGGTCGACGAAGACATGCGGCAGCGCGGCGAGAATCGCCACCCGGCGGATCAGGAACCACTGGCGGGCACCGCCTCTACCGCAACGACAGCTTTGGCCTCGGCGCCTTACTGAAAACCCGCGAAGGCTTTCCTCGCCGAGCATCCGGCCGCGGTCAGCCAGGTGATCGGGGCCTACGAGCGCGTCCGTCGCTGGATCGTCGCCAACCCGGAGCAGGCGGCTGCGCTGATCGCCGGCGAAACCCAACTCCCTGTGAAGGTCATCCGCCTGCAACTCGGCCGCAACGACCTCAGCCGGCCACAATTTCGACGGCGAAGGAGGTGGCGCATGAGCGCACTGCTGGCCCTGCAACGCATCCACAAATCCTTCGCCGGCCTGCGCGTGCTGGACGACGTCAGCCTGAGCCTGGCGCCCGGCGAGATCGTCAGCCTGCTCGGCCCCAGCGGCTGCGGCAAGAGCACGTTGCTGCGCATTGCCGCCGGGCTCGACCGCGACTTCCAGGGGCATCTCGAACGCAACCCGCTGCTGGATTTCGGCATCGCCCGCGGCATCGGCGTGGTGTTCCAGGAGCCGCGCCTGCTGCCCTGGCTGAACGTGGCGCAGAACGTCGCGTTCGCCGATGGGCGAGCCGGCGACGAGAAATGGGTGCGGCAGCTGCTGCGCGACGTCGGCCTGGAGGGGCGCGGCGAGGCGCTGCCCAAGCAGCTTTCCGGCGGCATGGCGCAGCGCGCGGCGATAGCCCGCGGGCTCTACGGGCGGCCGCAGTTGCTGCTGCTCGACGAACCCTTCAGTGCGGTGGATGCCTTCACCCGAATGCGCCTGCAGGACCTCGTCGCCGAGTTGGCGCAGCGCTACGAAGTGGCGATCCTGCTGGTCACCCACGACCTTGACGAAGCCTTCTAACTCAGCGACCGGGTGCTGATCCTCGGCGGACAGCCGAGTCGCCTGACCCGCGAGATCGACGTGCCACTGGCGCGCCCGCGTGACCGCCGCTCCGGCGCACTGGCCAACCTGCGTGGTCAGGCGCTGACCGAGCTGTACCAGTCGCACGCGCTCTGATCGCCTCCTCGGGCAACATTTGCCGGGCCCCGTGCCCGGCTTTTTTTTTGCCGTGCGTTCGCATGTCGCCGCGAAGTGTTTTAATTCATTTATAGAATAAACAAATTAATATTTATTCTTTTTAATTTGTCTGCCGCCTGAGCATAGTGAGCCCACGCAACGCTCACTTCAGGAGAAACAGCATGAGCATCCGACTCGGCGATATCGCCCCCGACTTCGAACAGGAATCCAGCGAAGGCCCGATCCATTTCCACGAATGGCTCGGCAACAGCTGGGGCGTGCTGTTCTCCCACCCGGCGGACTTCACCCCGGTGTGCACCACCGAACTGGGCTTCACCGCCAAGCTGAAGGACGAATTCGCCAAGCGCGGCGTCAAGGCCATCGCCCTCTCGGTGGACCCGGTCGATTCCCACGTGAAGTGGATCGACGACATCAACGAAACCCAGAACACCCGCGTCAACTTCCCGATCCTCGCCGACGCCGACCGCAAGGTTTCCGGGCTCTACGACCTGATCCACCCCAACGCCAGCGATACCCTCACGGTGCGCTCGCTGTTCGTCATCGACCCGAACAAGAAGGTGCGCCTGACCATCACCTACCCGGCCAGCACCGGGCGCAACTTCAACGAGATCCTCCGCGTCATCGACTCGCTGCAGCTCACCGACAGCCACAAGGTCGCCACCCCGGCCAACTGGCAGGACGGCGACGAAGTGGTGATCGTGCCGTCGCTCAAGGACGAGGACGAAATCCGCCAGCGCTTCCCGAAAGGCTATCGCGCGGTGAAGCCTTACCTGCGGCTCACCCCGCAGCCGAACAAGTGAGACGCCGCACATGTTGATCGTTTCCCTGGCCGGCAGCCCCAGCTTCAAGTCGCGCTCCGGCGTGCTGCTGGAGCGTGCCCGCCACTGGCTGCACGGGCGTGGCCATGAGGTGGTGAGCTACGGCGTGCGCGATTTCTCCGCCGAGGAATTGCTCCACGCACAGTTCGACAGCCCGCGGGTGCGCGAGCTGATCGAACAGGTCGGCCGCGCCGATGGCCTGCTGGTGGCGACGCCGGTGTACAAGGCGTCGTTCTCCGGCGCGCTGAAGGTGATTCTCGACCTGCTGCCCGAGCGCGCCCTGCAGCACAAGGTGGTGCTGCCGCTGGCCACCGCCGGCAGCGCGGCGCACATGCTCGCCCTGGATTACGCGCTGAAGCCGGTACTCGCCGCGCTGAAAGCCCAGGACATGCTGCACGGCGTGTTCGCCGAGGATGGCCAGATCGACTACGGCGATGGCCATCCGCAACTGGCGCCAGCGCTCGAACAGCGCCTGCACGACGCCCTCGGGCAGTTTTCCGCGGCGCTGGCCCGGCGTCCGCAGCCGATAGACCCGAACCTGTTGAACGACCGGCTGGTGAACGCCCGCTGGAGCATCTGACCCGAACACCCCAAACCTCGCCTTACTCGCCCGCCAACGGGCAAGCAGGTAGCCAATCAAGACATCGCCAAGGAGAGCGCCATGCGCACCATTACCTTGCGTCGAAGCCTGGCCGCCCTGTTTGCCGCGGCCATCACCTTCGGAGCCGTTACCCAGGCTCAGGCCGATGCGCTGCGCATCGGCTATCAGAAATACGGCACGCTGGTGCTGCTCAAGGCCAAGGGGACGCTGGAGAAGCGTCTCGCGGCCCAGGGCATCGACGTCAAGTGGACCGAATTCCCCGGCGGCCCGCAGCTGCTCGAAGGCCTCAACGTCGGCGCCATCGACTTCGGCGTGACCGGGGAGACCCCACCGGTGTTCGCCCAGGCGGCGGGTGCCGACCTGCTCTACGTCGCCCACGAACCGCCGGCCCCGAGCAGCGAGGCGATCCTCGTGCAGAAGGAGTCGCCGATTCGCTCGGTCGCCGAACTCAAGGGCAAGAAAGTCGCCCTGAACAAGGGCTCCAACGTGCACTACCTGCTAGTGCGCGCCCTGCAGGACGCCGGCCTGCACTACAGCGACATCCAGTCCGTCTACCTGCCGCCGGCCGATGCCCGCGCCGCCTTCGAGCGCGGCAGCGTCGACGCCTGGGTGATCTGGGACCCCTTCCAGGCCGCCGCCGAACAGCAACTGCAGGCGCGCACCCTGCGCGACGGCAAGGACCTGGTGGACAACCACCAGTTCTACCTCGCCGCACGTTCCTACGCCGAGAAACACCCGCAGGTGCTGAGCACGCTGATCTACGAGATCCGCCAGGTCGGTGACGAAGCCAGGGCCGATCCGCAAGCCGTCGCCAAACAGGTCGCGCCGCTGCTCGGCCTGCCCGAGGACATCGCGCTGATCACCGTCAAGCGCCAGGGATTCGGGGCGCTGCCGCTGTCGCCGGAGGTGGTCGCGGCGCAGCAGAAGATCGCCGACGCCTTCAGCGACCTGAAGCTGATTCCGAAACGTCTGCGCATCGCCGATGTGATCTGGAATCCCCCGGGCAAAGTCGCCCAGCAGTGACCGAACCCCTCTCCCTCGCGGGAGGGGACATGAACGTCTAGGAGACCACTCCATGAGCTTGAACATCTTCTGGTTCCTGCCGACCCACGGCGACGGCCATTACCTGGGTACCGCCGAGGGCGCGCGTGCCGTCGACCACGGCTACCTGCAGCAGATCGCCCAGGCGGCCGACCGCCTCGGCTATGGCGGCGTGCTGATTCCCACCGGGCGCTCCTGCGAGGATTCCTGGCTGGTCGCCGCCTCGCTGATTCCGGTGACCCAGCGCCTGAAATTCCTCGTCGCCCTGCGTCCGGGGATCATTTCGCCGACCGTGGCCGCGCGCCAGGCGGCGACCCTGGATCGTCTGTCCGGCGGCCGCGCACTCTTCAACCTGGTCACCGGCGGCGATCCCGACGAACTGGCCGGTGACGGCCTCAACCTGTCCCACGCCGAGCGCTACGAAGCCTCCGTCGAGTTCACCCGTATCTGGCGCCGGGTGCTGGAGGGCGAAACCGTCGACTACGCCGGCAAGCACATCCAGGTGAAGGGCGCCAAGTTGCTCTACCCGCCGATCCAGCAGCCGCGTCCGCCGCTGTATTTCGGCGGCTCCTCGGACGCCGCGCAGGACCTCGCCGCCGAACAGGTCGAGCTGTACCTGACCTGGGGCGAACCGCCGGCCGCCGTCGCCGAGAAGATCGCCCAGGTGCGCGAGAAAGCCGCGGCTCGGGGCCGCGAGGTGCGCTTCGGCATCCGCCTGCACGTGATCGTGCGTGAGACCAACGAGGAGGCCTGGAAGGCCGCCGACAGGCTGATCGCCCACGTCGACGACGACACCATCGTGCGCGCCCAGGCCTCGCTGGCGCGTTTCGATTCGGTCGGCCAACAGCGCATGGCCGCGTTGCATGGCGGCAGCAAGGACAACCTTGAAGTGTCGCCGAACCTCTGGGCCGGCGTCGGCCTGGTGCGCGGCGGCGCCGGCACCGCGCTGGTCGGCGATGGCCTAACCGTGGCCGCGCGGGTCAGGGAATACGCCGCGCTGGGCATCGACACCTTCATCTTCTCCGGCTACCCGCACCTGGAGGAGTCCTACCGGGTCGCCGAACTGCTGTTCCCGCACCTGGACGTGGCCCGGCCGCAGCAGCCGGAGGCGCGCGGTTTCGTCAGCCCCTTCGGTGAAATGGTCGCCAACGACATCCTGCCCAAGGCCGCGGCGGCGAGCTGAGGGTGGCGCAGGCAGAGGTTTTTCCGGCTTGCATCCGGGCTACAGGTCGAGTCGTAGGGTGCGCTGCGCGCACCGCCATTGCCTGCGGCACCCATTGGTGCGCAGGGCGCACCCTACGAACCGATGTTCCTCCGGCTCTCCCATTGATGAGGAAAATGCTGGGGGAGAGGGCTTTCTCGCCCAGTAGCCTGGATGAAATCCGGGGAATACAGACGGTACACAACGTTTCGAGGCAACCATGAGCAACACGACCCTTCACAAACTGGCCCTGCGCGCCGCGCCCTGGGCCTTGCCCATCGCGCTGCTGGCGGCCTGGCAGATCGCCGTGCAGGCCGGTTGGCTGTCCAGCCGCATCCTGCCGGCGCCCAGCGCCGTACTCGCTGCCGGCTGGCAACTGGTGCGTAGCGGCGAGCTCTGGCAGCACCTGGCGATCAGCGGCCAGCGCGCCAGCATCGGCTTCGCCATCGGCGGCGGCATCGGCCTGCTGCTGGGCTTCATTACCGGGCTGTCGAGCTGGGGTGAGCGCTTCCTCGACAGCAGCGTGCAGATGATCCGCAACGTCCCGCACCTGGCGCTGATCCCTCTGGTGATCCTCTGGTTCGGTATCGACGAGAGCGCGAAGATCTTCCTGGTCGCCCTCGGCACGCTGTTCCCGATCTACCTGAACACCTACCACGGCATTCGCAACGTCGATCCGGCGCTGGTGGAGATGGCGCGCAGCTACGGCCTGTCCGGCTTCGCCCTGTTCCGCCAGGTGATCCTGCCCGGCGCGCTGCCGTCGATCCTGGTCGGCGTGCGTTTCGCCCTCGGCTTCATGTGGCTGACGCTGATCGTCGCCGAAACCATTTCCGCCAGCAGCGGCATCGGCTACCTGGCGATGAACGCCCGCGAGTTCCTGCAGACCGACGTGGTGGTCCTGGCGATCCTGCTCTACGCGGTGCTCGGCAAGCTGGCCGACGTCGCCGCCCGTGGCCTGGAGCGCCTCTGGCTGCGCTGGCACCCGGCGTACCAGCCCAAACGAGGTGCCGCATGACCGCCCAACAAGCCCCGCAGAACCTCAAGCGCGGCATCCCGCTGGCGCTGCGCGGCCTGCACAAGACCTTCGGCAAGCGCGAAGTGCTCAAGGACATCGAGCTGACCATTCCCGCCGGCCAGTTCGTCGCCGTGGTCGGCCGCAGTGGTTGCGGCAAGAGCACGCTGCTGCGTCTGCTCGCCGGGCTCGATTCACCCAGTTCCGGGCAACTGCTGGCCGGCTCGGCGGACCTCGGCAGTGCCCGCGAGGAAACCCGGCTGATGTTCCAGGACGCGCGCCTGCTGCCGTGGAAACGGGTGATCGACAACGTCGGCCTCGGGCTTTCCGGTGACTGGCGGCAGAAGGCCCTCGATGCGCTGGAAGCGGTCGGCCTGGCGGATCGCGCCGGCGAGTGGCCGGCGGCGCTGTCCGGTGGGCAGAAGCAGCGCGTGGCGCTGGCCCGCGCGCTGATCCACCAGCCGCGCCTGCTGCTGCTCGACGAGCCGCTCGGTGCGCTGGATGCGCTGACCCGTATCGAGATGCAGCAACTGATCGAACGCCTCTGGCAGCAGCATGGCTTCACCGTGCTGCTGGTCACCCACGACGTCAGCGAGGCCGTGGCCATCGCGGACCGGGTGATCCTGATCGAGGACGGCCGCGTCGGCCTCGACCTGCCGGTCGAACTGGCCCGTCCGCGTCACCGCGGCTCGGCGCGCCTGGCGGCACTCGAAGCCCAGGTGCTCGACCGCGTGCTGGCGCTGCCGCCCGGCGACAACGAGCCGGACCCCGTTTCACCGCTCCCGACGCAACTGCGCTGGGCGCTTTGACCCACGAATCCATCCGTACCGAACCAGGAGAAACGCCATGACCATCAAAGCCATCAACGTCCGCAACCAATTCAAGGGCACCATCAAGGAAATCATTGAGGGCGACGTGCTCTCGGAAATCGACGTGCAGACCGCCGCCGGCGTTGTCACCTCGGTGATCACCACGCGCTCCGTGAAGGAGCTGGAACTGGGTGTGGGCAGCGAAGTGATCGCCTTCGTCAAATCCACCGAGGTATCGATCGCCAAGCTCTGATCGACGGCGGCTCGGTCCCGGGCATTGAAACAGTCCGGACAGCCGCTTGCGGCCAAGGTGCTTCGGCGCGGGAGTCTGTCTTTGCGGATAACCGTCCGGGCATGGCTCGCGGGACCGAGCCGGTTCCTCCGGCGGTAACGATCAAGGCGAGCCCGGGCTCGCCTTTTTCATGCTTCGCCGGCAGGCGGGCGATCGCGCCAGTCGAGCTTTTCCGCCGGCACCGGGCGGCCGAACCAGTAGCCCTGGCCGAGATCGCAGCGGTGTTCGAGGAGGAACGCGGCCTGTTCCGGGGTCTCGATGCCCTCGGCGAGCACCTTCAGTCCCAGGCTACCGGCCAGCGCGATCACCGCGCGGGTGATGGCCATGTCCTCGCTTTCGTCGGGCAGGCCGGCGACGAAGCCCTGGTCGATCTTCAGCTTGTGCACCGGCAGTCGCTTCAGCCGCAGCAGCGACGAATAGCCGGTGCCGAAGTCGTCGATGGACAGGCGCACGCCGAGCACGCGCAGGCGCACCAGCTGGTCGAGGGCGCCGTCGGGGTCGTGCATGATCGCACTCTCGGTAACTTCCAGCTCCAGGCGCGCCGGCTCCAGCCCGGTCTTCTCCAGCGTCTCGGCGATGCGATCGGGCAGGTCGCCGCGGTTGAACACGCGGCTGGAAATGTTCACCGCGACGAACTCCAGTTCGCGGCCCTGCTCCACCCAGCGGCGCATCTGCCGGCACGACTCCTCGAGCACCCAGGCGTCGATGGTTCCGATCAGCCCGCTTTCCTCGGCGATCGGGATGAACTCGCCCGGCGAGATCAGCCCGCGCTCCGGATGCTGCCAGCGCACCAGCGCCTCGACACCGACGACGTGCCCATCCAAAAGGCGCAGCACCGGCTGGTAGTAGACGCGCAACTGGCCGCCTTCGAGGGCGTGGCGCAGCGATGCCGCCAGCTCCACGCGCTGGTGCGCGTAGGCGGTCAGCTCCTGGGTGTAGAAGGCATAGCCTTCGCGACCGCTGCTCTTGGCCTTGAACAGCGCCGAATCCGCGTTGCGCAGCAGTTGCTGCACCGTGCGCGCGTCGCCGGGATAGAGGCTGATGCCGATGCTGGCGCCGGTGAACAGCTCGTGGCCACCGAGACTAAAGGGCGCCTTGATCTCTTCGAGGATGCGCGTGGCGAGGGCCGCGGCCTGCTCGACATGCGGGCAGTCCTCGTAGATCAGGGCGAACTCGTCGCCGCCCATGCGCGCCAGGGTCATGCCGTCTTCGAGGAGGCCGCGCAGGCGTTCGGCCACGCCCTTGAGCAACTGGTCGCCGATGTTGTGGCCGAGGCTCTCGTTGATGTGCTTGAAGTGGTCGAGGTCGACCACCATCACGGCGCCGCCGCGCTTGTCGGCGAAGATGCGCTTGAGCGCGCTTTCGACGCGCTCGATGAACAGCAGGCGGTTCGGCAAGCTGGTCAGCGGGTCGTGGTGGGCCAGGTGATCGAGTTCGTTCTGCGAGCGCTTGATCGCGGTGATGTCGGAGAACACTGCGACGTAGTGGCTGAGCTCGCCGTTTTCGTCGTGAATCGCGCGCAGGTTCTGCCAGATCGGGAAGATTTCACCGCTCTTGCGACGGTTCCAGATTTCCCCGCTCCACTCGCCGCGCTGGTTGAGGCTTTTCCACATCACCTGGTAGAAGGCGTCGTCGTGGCGGCCGGACTGGAACATCGACGGCACCTTGCCCATCACCTCCTTCTCCTCGTAGCCGGTGATGCGCTGGAACGCGCGGTTGACGTGCACGATCCTCTGCTCGGTATCGGTAACCAGGACGCCTTCCAGGGTGCTGTCGAAAACCGCTGCCGCCTGCCGCAGGCTCGCTTCGTTGGCACGCCGGGCGGTGTGCTGCAGGCTCATCCGCGAGAAGTAGAGGTTGAGCAGGGCGTACAGCAGGGCGCTGGTCACCAGCACGAAGGCGAGGCCCTTGGCGCTCTGCCAAAGGAGCATCCGTTCGGTGGTCCCGAACAGCTTGAACAGCAGTTGGTCGCTGAACACCACCCACAGGCTGGCGCCTATCCAATAGATGAAAGCAAGGCGCAGCGCGCTACGATGCAATTTCATGTAACCGCTGGTTCCTTGCCCTGTGTGAGTTAGCGTTCATTATATGTGAGATGCGGGTTTGCATTATTGATCGAAAGACCCGCTGGTTTCATGACCCGCGTCGAAGATAATCGGATTGCTTCGATCCAGGTCCACCCTATCGCTCCAAAGGGCAACTAAGTCTATGTGGTATAACGGTTTTCTCGATCTATCCGGTTGGCAGCTGGTCGCTGTCACCCTGCTGCTCACTCACGTCACCATCGTCGGCGTGACGGTCTATCTGCACCGCTATTCGGCGCACCGCTCGCTGGAGCTGCACCCGGCGCTGAAGCATTTCTTCCGCTTCTGGCTGTGGCTGACCACGGCGATGAACACCCGCGAGTGGACCGCCATCCACCGCAAGCACCACGCCAAGTGCGAGACCGTGGACGATCCGCACAGTCCGGTGCACAAAGGCCTGGGCACGGTGCTGCGCACGGGCGCGGAGCTCTACGCCGAGGAGGCGAAGAACGCCGACACGCTGCGCATCTACGGCAAGAACTGCCCGGACGACTGGATCGAGCGCAACCTCTATTCGCGCTTCCCGGCCGGCGGCATCGCGCTGATGGCGATCATCGACCTGGCGCTGTTCGGCGTGCTCGGCATGACCGTCTGGGCGGTGCAGATGGCCTGGATTCCGATCTGGGCGGCCGGTGTCATCAATGGCCTCGGGCATGCGGTCGGCTATCGCAATTTCGAGTGCCGCGACGCCGCGACCAACCTGGTGCCCTGGGGCATCCTCATCGGCGGTGAAGAGCTGCACAACAATCATCACACCTACCCGAACTCGGCCAAGCTGTCGGTGAAACGCTGGGAGTTCGACCTCGGCTGGGCTTGGATACGGCTGTTCAGCCTGCTTGGTCTGGCCAAGGTGCAACGCGTCGCGCCCATCGCCCACCGCGTCGAAGGCAAGGGCAGTCTGGACATGGACACCGCCATGGCGATCCTCAACAACCGTTTCCAGATCATGGCGCAGTACCGCAAGCTGGTGATCGCGCCGCTGGTGAAGCAGGAACTGGGCAAGGCCGATGCCTCGATGCGTCACCTGTTCCGGCGCAGCAAGCGCCTGCTGTCGCGCGAGCCGAGCCTGCTGCAGGAAACCCATCATGCGCGCATCGAGAACCTGCTGGCGCACAGCCAGGCACTCAAGGTGATCTACGAGAAGCGCCTGGCGCTGCAGCAGATCTGGGCGCGTACCAGCAGCAACGGCCACGACATGCTCGCGGCGATCAAGGAATGGGTCCACGAGGCGGAGGCCAGCGGCATCCACTCCCTGCGCGAGTTCGCCGAACAGTTGAAGACCTATTCGCTGCGTCCTGCCAGCGTGTGAACCAGTCCACGCCGCGCGTCCGGAACGCACGCGCGGCTGGAACTAAGCCCCCGATCGCCTCTCTCAGTCATGGCCCACTTGCCTGGTGGGTTTTTGTCGTGCCTGTGCGAGGTCAGGGAAATGGATAGCAAGACCACACTTTCGGAACTGCCGGTTCCAGCGGAGACACTGCTCGCGCTGATGCACGCGCAGGGCGAAGTCGCGCGCCTGAGCGAGCGCGAACGCCTGTTCAGCGCCCTGCTGGGCAGCGTCAACGCCGTGCTTTGGGCATTCGACTGGCAGACCCAACGGATGATCTACGTGAGCCCCGCCTACGAACGGATCTTCGGCCGTTCCGCCGCGCTGTTGCTCGCCGACTACGGCGAATGGCGCAACAGCATCTACCCTGACGACCTGGAGTACGCCGAGCAGAGTCTCGCCGAAGCGGTCGAGAAAGGCGCCGCGGAATTTCGCGAGTACCGCATCATCCGCGCCGATGGTCAGATTCGCTGGCTCAGCGACAAGTGCTTCATCAACCGGCAGATCGGCAGCGGCGAATCGCTGACCATCGTCGGCATGGCCGAGGACATCACCGAGAAGAAGCAGCTCGAAGGCGAACTGCAACGCCTGGCGACCACCGACGTGCTCACCAAGAGCAGCAACCGCCGGCATTTCTTCGACTGCGCCCAGCGCGAGTTCGAGCACGCCAACCGCTTCGGCGCACCGCTGGCGTTCCTGCTGCTGGACATCGATGACTTCAAGAAGATCAACGACACCCACGGCCACCAGATGGGCGATCAGGTGCTGCAGCGCATCGCCCAGTGCGGTGCCACGGCGCTGCGCCGCGGCGACCTGTTCGGGCGCATCGGCGGCGAGGAGTTCGCCGCGGTGTTCCCCGGCTGCGACCCGGCGCTGGCGCAGCAGATCGCCGAGCGCCTGCAGCGCGAGGTGCAGCGGCTGATCTTCAGCAGCGCCGAGGGCGAGCCGTTCGGCGTCACCGTCAGCCAGGGACTGGTCAGCCTGCGCATCGAGGATGCGGCCCTCGGCGACCTGTTCGCCCGCGCGGACGCGGCGATGTATCAGGCCAAGCGACAGGGCAAGAATCAGATCGTCCTGGCCTGACCTGTGACCGATTGTCGCGATATCGTTCGCGTTGAACACATCTTGTGATGAATTGTTTTTCGCCGTTCCGCGGCGCTTGACCAGCGTCAAGCCTTGAACGCCTCCCGCGGGCCATCGTCATTTCAAATGACGAGCCTGAGGAGAAAGGCCATGTACAAACCGTTGATGTTAGCCATAGCGATGAGCCTGGGCACGGCTGCCTGGGCGATCAGCCCGACCCCCGGCAACGAACCCATCCAGCCGATCCAGCCCGCCAAGGTGGCCAACGCGAGCAAGGTCGAACTCGGCAAGCAGCTGTTCTTCGATCCGCGGCTGTCCAAGTCCGGCTTCATTTCCTGCAACTCCTGCCACAACCTCAGCATGGGCGGCAGCGACAACCTGCCGACGTCCATCGGCCACAACTGGCACCAGGGGCCGATCAACTCGCCCACCGTGCTCAACTCCAGCATGAACATCGCGCAGTTCTGGGACGGTCGGGCGAAGACGCTCAAGGAACAGGCCGGCGGCCCGATCGCCAACCCTGGCGAGATGGCCTTCTCGCATGAACTGGCGCTCGACGTGCTGCGCTCGATCCCGCAGTACCGCGGGGCGTTCAAGGCGGTGTATGGCGACGATGGCGTGAAGATCGACGACGTCACCGACGCCATCGCGGCCTTCGAGGAAACCCTGGTCACGCCGCACTCGCCGTTCGATCGCTGGCTGCTCGGCGATGCGACCGCCATCAGCAGCACGGCCCAGGAGGGTTACCAGCTGTTCAAGAGCGCCGGTTGCGTGGCCTGCCACAACGGCGCAGCGGTGGGCGGCGGCTCGTTCCAGAAGATGGGCATGGTCGAAGCCTATGCCACCAAGAACAAGGCCGAGGGTGTCGCCGGGCTGACCGGCAAGGATGCCGATCGCATGATGTTCAAGGTGCCGACGCTGCGTAACGTCGAGCTGACCTACCCCTACTTCCATGACGGCGCCTACTGGACGCTGGAAGAGGCGGTGGATGTGATGGCGCGCCTGCAGCTGGGTCGCAAACTGAGCACCGATGAAGTCGGCCAGATCGTCGCCTTCCTCAAGACCCTTACCGGCGATCAGCCGAGCTTCGCCCTGCCGATCCTGCCGCCGTCCACGGCACAAACGCCGCGCCCGCAGCCGTTCCCTGTGGCCAACTGACCGGCCGCGTAACAAAAAGCCCCGCCAATCGGCGGGGCTTTTTTATCGGTCATCGAACGCTCAGGGCGCCGGTTGCTGCTGGGTGATGCAGTGGATGTTGCCGCCACCCAGGAGAATCTCGCGGCCCGGCACCATCACCACGCGGTGCTGCGGGAAAAGCCGCGTGAGGATCGCCTCGGCTTCGTTGTCCAGCGGGTCGTCGAAGCGCGGCGCGACGATTCCGCCGTTGACGATCAGGAAGTTCACGTAGGAGGCCGCCAGGCGGATCGACGGATCGCGCGGTTGCGAGCCGAGCGCCTTGTCGACGCCCGCGCACTCTTCGTCGCTGGCGTACAGCGGACCCGGAATCGGCATCTTGTGCACCTGCAACGGACGGCCCTTGGCGTCGCGTGCGTTTTCCAGCACCCGCATCGCCGCCTGGCAGCGCGGGTAGTTGGGGTTTTGCTCGTCGTCGGTCCACGCCAGCAGCACTTCGCCGGGGCGCACGTAGCAGCAGAAGTTGTCGACGTGGCCGTCGGTCTCGTCGTTGTACAGGCCGTCCGGCAACCAGATCACGGTGTCGATGGCCAACTGCTCGGCGAGCACCTGCTCGATCTGCTGACGCGACAGATGCGGGTTGCGGTTACGGTTGAGCAGGCACTCCTCGGTGGTGATCAGGGTGCCTTCGCCGTCCACGTGGATCGATCCGCCCTCGAGCACGAAGCCTTCGGTGTGGTAGCGGTCGCAGCGCTCGATTTCGAGCACCTTTCCCGCTACCTGGCGGTCACGGTTCCAGGGGAAGTAGAGGCCGCCGTCGAGGCCGCCCCAGGCGTTGAAGTCCCAGTCCACCCCGCGCACGCCACCCTTGCCGTCGATGACGAAGGTCGGGCCGCTGTCGCGCACCCAGGCGTCGTCGCTGCTGATCTCGACCACGCGGATGTTGTCGGCATCCAGCTGCGCGCGGGCATTCTCGTACTGTTCCGCGGTCACCCCGACAGTCACCGGCTCGAACTGCGCGATGGCCTTGGCCACCGCGGTGAAGGCCGCCTGTGCGGGTTTGCCGCCGAGGCGCCAGTTGTCCGGGCGCTGCGGCCAGATCATCCAGGTCTGACTGTGCGGCGCCCATTCGGCCGGCATGTGAAAGCCGTCGGCGCGCGGGGTAGTGTCGAGTGTCGGCATTGTGCTCTCCGAGAATTCTGCTGGGCGGCCTGCGCCGGAATGGAGTTGGACCGTGGCGTTTGGGACGGTTCCCAAGCGATTCGGATGACAGACTTATAGTCGATAAGGATCGATATTAATAGGGTTTTTGAAGCGTAATTAGCGCCGTTATTCGCGCAATAATTCGATAAAAATCGTATTAGGCGCGGCGAGGCAGGAATTCTGGAAGGTACAGCCCCAGGTAGGCATCGAACACGCGCCGGCCCTCTTCTGCCAGGCGCGGGGTGATGCTGCCGTGTTGCTGCATAGAGCGGGCATAGACCCGGTCGCCCAGTTCCATGGCCAGGGCGAACACCTCGATCTCCGTGGGCAGCGCCGGCAGGACGAAATGCCGGTCGAACAGCGCCTGCATCAGTCGGCCCAGTTCGAGATCGTGCTGGCGGTCCGCCTGGACCAGCTCGGCGAGGCCGTGTTGGGTGAGGATCAGCTGCCGTGCGGCGGCGTCTTCGGCGTAGATCGCCAGCATGCGCGCCTCGACGATCCGCGAAAGATCGCGCCAGGTGCGCAGGTCTTCGCTGGCGATGGGCTCGGCGAGACAGGCCTGGAAGGCGGCGTGGACCTCGGCGGTGAGCGCCTGGAGCAGGGCGGGAACGCCGGCGAAGAAGTGGTAGACCGAGGACGGCGGGATCTGTGCGCGCTCGGCCACGCTGTACACCGAGAGCCCGCCGACACCCTGTTCGGCCAGCAAGACGCGCGCGGCGACGAGGATAGCGTCGATCCTCGCCTGGCTGCTGGCGCGGGGTTTGCGGGGTGTGGCGGTGCGCGGCATGCGGCGGTCCTGTGCGGGCGCTATCGAGCGGCGAGCATAGCGAAAAGTCTGTCGCTACGCCCGCCGCCTCACTCGCCGTTGCGAAAGCGCGACCAGACGTCGTCGCGCACGCTGGCGTGGCCGTCCGGCAACGGGTCCAGGGCGAACAGCCGGCGCTTGGTGTCGCGGTCCGGGTAGAGCCCCGGCAGGTCGCGCAGGGCCGGATCGACGAAGCCCTGCGCATCGGCGTTCGGGCTCGGGTAAAGGGTTTCCGCGCTGATCAGCGCGGCCACCTGCGGCTGCATCAGGTAGTCGATGAAGCGATGGGCCAGGTCGGCGTGCGGTGCGTTGGCCGGGATCACCAGGTTATCGATGAACAGCGCCGAGCCTTCCTCGGGAATCACGAAGCGCACCGGCTGCCCGGCCTTGGCGGCGGCAAGGGCGTCGCCAACCCAGGCCAGCGATACGCAGAGCCGGCCGTTCGCCAGGCCGTCGATGTAGCGCTCGCTGTCGACGTACTTCAGCCGCGGTCTCAGCGCGTTGAGGGTTTCGCCGGCGGCGCGCAGGCGAGTTGTCGAACTGCGCGCGAGGCTGTAACCGGTGTAGTTGAGGAGTATCGAGAGCACCTCGTCCGGCGCATCGATCACGCTCATTCCGCAGCCCGCCAGGCGCGCGCTCTGCACCGGGTCGAAGAGCAGGCTCCAGCTGTTCGGCAGCGGGCCTCCGTAGGCGGCCTCGGCTTTCGGCTGGTTGATCGCCAGGCCGACCGAACCCCACAGATAGGGCACCGCGTAACGGTTCTGCGGATCGAACGCGGCGAGTTTGTTCAGCAGCGGCTTGTCCAGGTGCCTGCGGTTCGGCAACCGGGCGAAATCCAGCGGCTGCAGACGCTTCTCGCGGATCAGCTTCGGCAACGCGTCGTGGGACGGCACGGCGACGTCGATGGCGTCGCCGGCATGCAGACGCTGCAGCAGTTCCTCGGCGGTGGCGTAGGTGTGGTAGTCGACGTGGATGCCGCTGTCGCGCTCGAAGTTTTCCAGTACCTGCGGCGCGATGTAGTCGTTCCAGTTGTAGACGGTGATGCTGGGGCCGGACGGCGTGGACTCGGTGGCGAACGCCAGCAACGGCGTCAGGGCGAACAGCAGCGAGATACGGCGAAGCATTGAAACCCTCCCTGGTTGACGATGCGCGGCAAAGCGCCGCCGAGAACCGTCCGTTGCGGCGCGTGGCCAGGCGGTCTTCGACGTTGGCGGTGCCGGGAGGAACGCCGGCGAGGCCGGCGTCGGGCCCCTAGACGGTATGCAGGTACCAGTTGTATTCGAGGTCGGAGATCGAGTGCTCGAACTCTTCCAGCTCGCTTTCCTTGCAGGCGACGAAGATGTCGATGTAGTCGGGGCTGATGTACTTCGCCATCACCTCGCTGTCGTCCAGCTCGCGCAATGCATCGCGCAGGTTGTTCGGCAGGCTCTGCTCGTTCTGCTCGTAGGAGTTGCCCTCGATCGGCTCGCCCGGCTCGATCTCGTTGGTCAGCCCGTGGTGCACGCCGGCCAGCAGCGCCGCCATCAGCAGGTACGGGTTGGCATCCGCGCCGGCGACGCGTTGCTCGATACGCACCGCTTCCGGGCTACCGGTCGGCACGCGCAACGCCACGGTACGGTTGTCGAGCCCCCAGCATGGCGAATTCGGCACGTAGAACTGCGCGCCGAAGCGGCGGTAGGAGTTCACGTTCGGGCAGAGGAAGGCCATCGAGGCGCCCATGGTCTCCAGCACACCGCCGATCGCGTGACGCAAAGCGGCGTTCTGCTGGGGATCATCGCTGGCGAAGATGTTCTTGCCGTCTTTGTCGAGGATCGAGATGTGCACGTGCAGGCCGTTGCCTGCCTGGCCCGGGTAGGGCTTGGCCATGAAGGTGGTGTCCATCTCATGGTCGTAGGCGATGTTCTTGATCAGCCGCTTGAGCAGCACCGCGTAGTCGCAGGCCTTGATCGGATCGGCGACGTGGTGGAGGTTGACTTCGAACTGCGCCGGGGCACTTTCCTTGACGATGGCGTCGGCCGGGATGCCCTGCTCCTTGGCGCCTTCGAGGATGTCCTGGAGGCAGTCGACGTATTCGTCCAGGTCGTCGATCAGGTAGACCTGGGTCGAGTGCGGGCGTTTGCCTGAGATCGGCGAGCGCGGCGGCTGCGGACGGCCGTTCACGTTCTCCTGGTCGATGAGGTAGAACTCCAGCTCGAACGCCGCGCAAATGGTCAGGCCCATCGCGTCGAACTTCTCCACCACCTGGCGCAGCACCTCGCGCGGGTCGGCGAAGAACGGCTTGCCGTCGAGCTCGTGCATGGTCATCAGCAGCTGCGCGGTGGGGCGCTTCTGCCAGGGCTCGTTGCTCAGGGTATTGGGGATCGGAAAGCAGATGCGATCGGCGTCGCCGATGTCCAGGCCGAGGCCGGTGCTTTCTACGGTGGAGCCGTTGATATCGAGGGCGAAGAGCGAGGCGGGGAGGTTGATGCCCTTTTCGTAAACCTTGTGGAGGCTGGTTCGTTCGATGCGCTTGCCGCGCACCACGCCATTCATATCTGCGATCAGGAGGTCGACGAACAGGACCTCAGGATGTTCCTTAAGGAATGCGTTCGCTTCGTTGAGCTGAACGGCACGCGGGGGTACCGACATGATGCAACACCTATATTGTTAAAAATATCAATCATGCGACTGATGTGAAGGGAGTCAATCCGAATCCCCCTGTGATGTCAATAGTGCCCCATATTGCCCTAAAAAGGAGCCTTGCGGCCATCTTTGGGGCGTTTCAGGGCATTGCGATGGGCCTGAAAACCCGGTTTACAGCGCCGCCCGACACGGGTGTGTTATATTTTTTACAGAAGTGTTGTGTAAAAAAATGAACAACGCTACTCTCCGGGAGAACCCCAGACAGCAAACAATCGGGTGTCCCATGCCTCGCCTGCCGTTGATCGGCGTCACCGCGTGCACCAAGCAGATCGGCCTCCATCCCTATCATATCGCCGGCGACAAATATGTCCGCGCGGTGGCCGTCGGTGCCCAGGGTTTGCCCCTGATCATCCCTTCGCTGGCCGAGCTGATCGACCAGCCGACCCTGTTGGAAAATCTAGACGGTCTGTTGTTCACCGGCTCGCCTTCCAACGTCGAACCTCATTATTACGGTGGCCCCGCCAGCGCGCCCGGTACGCCCCACGACAGCCTGCGCGACCGCACCACGCTGCCGCTGATCCGCGCGGCACTGGCGGCCGGCGTGCCGATCCTCGGCATCTGCCGCGGCTTCCAGGAGATGAACGTCGCGCTCGGCGGCAGCCTGCACCAGAAGGTCCATGAGGCCGGCCCGTTCCAGGATCACCGCGAGCCGGAGAACGAGCCGGTCGAGGTGCAGTACGCGCCCAGTCATGCGCTGCATGTGCAGCCTGGTGGCGTGCTCGCCGGGCTCGGCCTGGCGGCGCAGATTCAGGTCAACTCCATCCACGGCCAGGGCATCGATCGCCTGGCGCCCGGCCTGCGCATAGAGGCCACGGCCCCCGACGGGCTGATCGAAGCCTTCTCCGCCATCGATGCACCGAGTTTCGCCCTCGGCGTGCAATGGCACCCGGAGTGGCAGGTGCTTTCAAATCCGGATTATCTCGCCATCTTCCAGGCCTTTGGTGAGGCTTGCAGGGAGAGGGCGGGGCAACGCTGAGCGACGACTTTCTGTGCTTTTTCCGTTGCGCTGACCACCCCGGTCGGCGCTACGCTGGGAGCTGCAGCGCTTGCCGCGACGCAAACAACCCTGAGGTCTTTATGACTACCAAGCTCGACCAGCTGACCAGCTGGCTGAAAGAACGCAAAATCACCGAAGTTGAATGCCTTATCGGCGACCTGACCGGGATCGCCCGGGGCAAGATCTCGCCGACCAACAAGTTCCTCGACGAGAAGGGCATGCGCCTTCCGGAGAGCGTGCTGTTGCAGACGGTCACCGGCGACTACGTCGAGGACGACATCTATTACAACCTGCTCGACCCGGCGGACATCGACATGTTCTGCCGCCCGGACGAGAACGCGGTGTACCTGGTGCCCTGGGCCATCGAGCCCACCGCGATGGTCATCCACGACACCTTCGACAAGATGGGCAACCCCATCGAACTGTCGCCGCGCAACATCCTCAAGAAGATTCTCAAGCTCTACACCGACAAGGGCTGGCAGCCGATCGTGGCGCCGGAGATGGAGTTCTACCTGACCAAGCGTTGCGAAGATCCCGACCTGCCGCTGCAGGTGCCGCTGGGCCGCTCGGGGCGTCCGGAAACCGGGCGGCAGTCGTTCTCCATCGATGCGGCCAACGAGTTCGATCCGCTGTTCGAGGACATGTACGACTGGTGCGAGCTGCAGGGCCTGGACCTGGACACGCTGATCCACGAGGAAGGCCCGGCGCAGATGGAGATCAACTTCCGTCACGGCGACGCGCTGCACCTGGCCGACCAGATCCTGGTGTTCAAGCGGACCATGCGCGAGGCGGCGCTCAAGCACAACGTGGCCGCCACCTTCATGGCCAAGCCGATCACCGACGAGCCGGGCAGCGCGATGCACCTGCACCAGAGCATTGTCGACATCAAGACCGGCAAGAACATCTTCTCCAACGAAGACGGTTCGATGAGCGAGCTGTTCCTGCACCACATCGGCGGCCTGCAGAAATTCATCCCCGAGCTGCTGCCGCTGTTCGCCCCCAACGTGAACTCTTTCCGCCGCTTCCTGCCGGATACCTCGGCACCGGTGAACGTCGAGTGGGGCGAGGAGAACCGCACCGTCGGCCTGCGCGTGCCGGAGTCCAACCCGCAGAACCGCCGCGTGGAAAACCGCCTGGCCGGCGCCGACGCCAACCCGTACCTGGCCATCGCCGCCAGCCTGCTGTGCGGCTACATCGGCATGGTCGAGGGCATCCGGCCGAGCGCGCCGGTCAAGGGCCGCGGCTATGAGCGCCGCAACCTGCGCCTGCCGCTGACCATCGAGGACGCCCTCGAGCACATGGAAGGCTGCAAGGCCCTGGAGAAATATCTCGGCGCCAAGTTCATCACCGGCTACGTGGCGGTGAAGCGCGCCGAGCATGAAAACTACAAGCGGGTGATCAGCTCCTGGGAACGCGAGTTCCTGCTGCTCTCGGTCTGACCCGCCGGCTGCCGCCCCGCGCGGCGGCCAACCGCAATCAGGAGGAATGTCCATGCAACCGATCAAGAATGCGCAGACCCAGCAGTGGCAAGCGCTCAGCCGCGATCACCATCTGCCGCCGTTCACCGATTACAAGCAGCTCAACGCCAAGGGCGCGCGGATCATCACCCGCGCCGACGGCGTCTACATCTGGGACAGCGAGGGCAACAAGATCCTCGACGGCATGGCCGGCCTGTGGTGCGTCAACGTCGGTTACGGGCGCAAGGAACTGGCCGATGCGGCCTACAAGCAGATGCAGGAGCTGCCGTTCTACAACCTGTTCTTCCAGACCGCCCACCCGCCGGTGATCGAACTGGCCAAGGCGATCGCCGACATCGCCCCGGAAGGCATGAACCACGTGTTCTTCACCGGTTCCGGCTCGGAAGCCAACGACACCGTGCTGCGCATGGTCCGTCACTACTGGGCGACCAAGGGCAAGCCGTCGAAGAAGGTGGTGATCGGCCGCTGGAACGGCTACCACGGCTCCACCGTCGCCGGCGTCAGCCTGGGCGGAATGAAGGCCCTGCACGGTCAGGGCGATCTGCCGATTCCCGGCATCGTCCACATCGACCAGCCGTACTGGTACGGGGAAGGCGGCGACCTGTCGGCCGAAGAATTCGGCATCAAGGTCGCCGAGCAACTGGAGCAGAAGATTCACGAGCTCGGCGTGGACAACGTCGCGGCCTTCATCGCCGAGCCGATCCAGGGCGCCGGCGGGGTCATCGTGCCGCCGGATTCCTACTGGCCGAAGATTCGCGAAATCCTCGCCCGCTACGACATCCTGTTCGTCGCCGACGAGGTCATCTGTGGCTTCGGCCGCACCGGCGAATGGTTCGGCAGCCAGTACTATGGCAATGCGCCGGACCTGATGCCGATCGCCAAGGGCCTGACCAGTGGCTACATCCCCATGGGCGGCGTGATCGTGCGCGACGAGATCGTCGAAGTGCTCAACCACGGCGGCGAGTTCTACCACGGCTTCACCTACTCCGGGCACCCGGTGGCGGCGGCGGTGGCGCTGGAAAACCTGCGCATCCTCAAGGAGGAACGCATCGTCGAAACGGTCAAGGCGGAAACGGCACCATACTTGCAAAAACGTTGGCAGGAGCTGGCTGATCACCCGCTGGTGGGCGAAGCCCGCGGCGTTGGCATGGTCGGTGCGCTGGAGCTGGTGAAGAACAAGGCGACCCGCGAGCGCTTCGGCGACCTGGGCGTCGGCATGCAATGCCGCGAACACTGCTTCAACAACGGTCTGATCATGCGGGCCGTCGGCGACACCATGATCATTTCGCCGCCGCTGGTGATCAGCAAGGCGGAGATCGATGAACTGGTGACCAAGGCGCGCACCTGCCTCGACCTCACTGCCAACGCCGTGCTGGGTTGAGGGGCGAGGGCGCGGGAATGACTTTTGCCTCGGCGAACGTTGTAAACGCGCCCCGTCCCTTGCCAGACTGCGCAGGCGCTGGTCGGGCTCACCCTGGGGGTGACGGGAGCCAGGCTCGGACTTTTCAGACAACAGGAGCTGTAGGCATGAAAAAAATCGGCAAGACCCTTCTCGCCTTGTCCCTCGCGGGCATGGCGTTCAGCGCGGCGCAGGCCGACGACAAAGTCCTCCACGTGTACAACTGGTCCGACTACATCGCCGAAGACACCATCGCCAAGTTCACCGCGGAAACCGGCATCAAGGTCGTCTACGACGTCTACGACAGCAACGAAGTGCTCGAAGCCAAGCTGCTCGCCGGCAAGGCCGGTTACGACGTGGTAGTGCCGTCCAACTCCTTCCTGGCCAAGCAGATCAAGGCCGGCGTCTACCAGCCGCTGGACAAGTCCAAGCTGCCGAACTGGAAGAACCTCAACCCCGACCTGATGAAAACCCTGGAAATCAGCGACCCGGGCAACCAGTACGCGATTCCCTACCTGTGGGGCACCATCGGCATCGGCTACAACGCCGACAAGGTCAAGGCCGCGCTGGGCGACAACGCGCCGGTCAATTCCTGGGACCTGGTGTTCAAGCCGGAAAACATCGCCAAGCTCAAGGGCTGCGGCGTGAGCTTCCTCGATTCGCCGACCGAAATCCTGCCGGCCGCCCTGCACTACCTGGGCTACAAGTCGGACAGCCAGGACCCCAAGGAGCTCAAGGAAGCCGAGGCGCTGTTCCTCAAGGTGCGTCCGTCGATCACCTATTTCCACTCCTCGAAGTACATCGGCGACCTCGCCAACGGCAACATCTGCGTGGCCATCGGTTACTCGGGCGACATCTACCAGGCCAAATCCCGCGCCGAAGAAGCCAAGAACGGCGTGAAGGTGCTGTACAACATCCCGAAAGAAGGCGCCGGTGCCTTCTTCGACACCGTGGCGATTCCGAAAGACGCGGAAAACCCGGAAGGCGCGCTGAAGTTCATCAACTTCCTGCTCAAGCCGGACGTGATCGCCGAGATCAGCAACTACGTGTCCTACCCCAACGGCAACGCCGCCGCCACCGAACTGGTGGACGAGGCGATCCGCACAGACCCGGGCATCTACCCGACGCCTGAGGTGATGAAGCAGCTCTACGCCTTCCCGGACCTGCCGGCGAAAGTGCAGCGCGCGATGACCCGCAGCTGGACCGCCATCAAGTCGGGCAAGTAAGCAGCAATGGTCTCCGGCGCGTTCTGCCAACAGCGGAGCGTTCGCCGGCGGCCGTGACGTGCCGCGGCGCCAGCTGCGGCGTTCCACCCCTCGCACACGGCGTCCGCCAGGCGGAGACCGGAATGCGTGCAAGGCTGACCGCGAACCGGGCCGCGAGGCTCCGACGACTGACCAAGGAACGAGGAAATACGTGTGAAAATCGATTTCCACAAAACGCTGCTCGGCGCCGCCATGACCCTCGGGTTGATCGCCACCGCCCAGGCCGAATCCACCGTCCACATCTACAACTGGTCCGACTACATCGGCGAAACCACCCTCGCCGACTTCGAGAAGGCCACCGGCATCAAGCCGATCTATGACGTCTTCGACTCCAACGAAACCCTCGAAGGCAGGCTGCTCGCCGGCCGCACCGGGTTCGACGTGGTCGTGCCGTCCAACCACTTCCTCGGCAAGCAGATCAAGGCCGGGGCATTCCAGAGGCTCGACAAGTCGCAGCTGCCCAACTGGAAGAATCTCGATCCCAAGCTGCTCAAGCAGCTCGAGGTCAACGACCCCGGCAACCAGTACGCGGTGCCGTACATGTGGGGCACCACCGGCATCGGCTACAACGTCGACAAGATCAAGGAAGCGCTCGGCGTCGACCACATCGACTCCTGGGCCACCGTGTTCGAGCCGGAAAACATGAAGAAGCTGAGCAAGTGCGGCGTGTCCTTCCTCGATTCCGGGGATGAAGTGCTGCCGGCGATGCTCAACTACATGGGCATGTCCCCGGCCAGCCAGAGCGCCGAGGAATACAAGAAGGCCGAGGCCAAGCTGCTCGCCGTGCGCCCCTACGTGACCTATTTCCACTCCTCGAAGTACATCGGCGACCTGGCCAACGGCAACATCTGCGTCGCGGTGGGCTTCTCCGGCGACATCTTCCAGGCCAAGTCGCGCGCCGAAGAGGCCGGCAAGGGCGTCAACATCGCCTACGCCATCCCCAAGGAAGGCGCCAACCTGTGGTTCGACATGATGGCGATCCCGGCCGACGCGAAGAACGTCAAGGAGGCGCACGCCTTCATGAACTACATCATGCAGCCGGAGGTGGTGGCGAAGATCAGCGACTACGTCGGCTACGCCAACCCGACTCCGGCGTCCGGCCCGCTGATGGACCAGGAGGTCCTGAACAACCCCGGTATCTATCCGCCGCAGGAGGTCCTCGACAAGCTCTACGTGCAGGCCGAGCTTCCGCCCAAGGTCCTGCGCATGCAGACCCGTAGCTGGACCACCATCAAGACTGGCAAGTGAGTGTCCGCCCGGCCTTCTGGCCGGGCTCTATTTTTCCCGGGAGTTAGCCCATGGCCGTTGCCTCCAGCGCCTACAAGAAAGCCCTCGAGGGCGACCAGCAGCCGAAAGAAGTGCTGGTGAAAATAGACCGCATCACCAAGAAATTCGATGAAACCGTCGCCGTCGACGACGTCTCGCTGACCATCAACCGCGGCGAGATATTCGCCCTGCTGGGCGGCTCGGGCTCGGGCAAGTCGACGCTGCTGCGCATGCTCGCCGGCTTCGAGCGGCCCACCGAGGGGCGCATCCTGCTGGACGGCGTGGACATCACCGACATGCCGCCCTACGAGCGGCCGATCAACATGATGTTCCAGTCATACGCGCTGTTCCCGCACATGACCGTGGCGCAGAACATCGCCTTCGGCCTCAAGCAGGACAAGCTGTCCAAGGAGCAGATCGACGAGCGCGTCGAGGAAATGCTCAAGCTGGTGCACATGACCCAGTACGCCAAGCGCAAGCCGCACCAGCTCTCCGGCGGCCAGCGCCAGCGCGTGGCGCTGGCCCGTTCGCTGGCCAAGCGGCCGAAGCTGTTGCTGCTCGACGAGCCGATGGGCGCGCTGGACAAGAAGCTGCGCTCGCAGATGCAGCTCGAGCTGGTGCAGATCATCGAGCGCGTCGGCGTGACCTGCGTAATGGTGACCCACGACCAGGAAGAGGCCATGACCATGGCCCAGCGGATCGCCATCATGCACCTCGGCTGGATCGCCCAGATCGGCAGCCCGGTGGACATCTACGAGACCCCGGCGAGTCGGCTGGTCTGCGAGTTCATCGGCAACGTCAACCTGTTCGACGGCGAGATCGTCACCGATGACGCCGACCACGCGGTGATCGACTGTCCCGCCCTGGACAACCCGATCTACATCGGCCACGGCATCAGTACCCGCGCCCAGGAAACCAGGATGACCTACGCCCTGCGTCCGGAAAAACTGCTGATCGCCAGCCAGCTGCCGGCCGATCACGAACACCCGACCTACAACTGGTCCAACGGTATCGTGCACGACATCGCCTACCTCGGCGGCCACTCGGTGTACTACATCAAGCTGGCGTCCGGGCAGATCGTCCAGGCCTTCATCGCCAACGCCGAGCGTCGCGGCAAGCGGCCGACCTGGGACGATCCGGTCGTGGTCTACTGGGAGGACGATAGCGGCGTGGTGCTGCAGTCATGAGCAA
Organism: Pseudomonas sp. UBA3153; assembly: GCF_002364635.1. NCBI lineage: Bacteria > Pseudomonadati > Pseudomonadota > Gammaproteobacteria > Pseudomonadales > Pseudomonadaceae > Pseudomonas > Pseudomonas sp. UBA3153. The sequence goes on along the minus strand of NZ_DEYR01000061.1, from coordinate 90,182 downwards.
ACTCACGAACCCACTCAATGACCGCGGGATCGTGGTCGTCGCGGCGGCGCTGGTGATCATCGGCGCGGTGACGCTGCTCAATCTGATCGGTCCGGCCGGGACCTTCTGGCAGGCGCTCGGGCTGTCGATCAACCAGATCTGCACGCTGCTGGTGGTGCTGGCGACCGTGGCCGCGGTGTATGTCGGCGTGGCGCTGCTGTTCAGCCGCTTCAGCCACCTGAATCCGGGGCGCGCGGCGGTGGTCAGCGGGCCGTTCCTGTGGCTGTTCCTGTTCTTCCTGCTGCCGTTCTTCATCGTCCTGAAGATCAGCTTCGCCGAAGCCGACGTGGCGATCCCGCCGTATACCGAGATCTACAGCTACGCCGAGCAGAAGCTGGAAATTATCCTCAACCTGGGCAACTACCTGTTCCTCACCGAGGACGAGCTGTACCTGGCGGCGTACCTCGGCTCGTTGAAGATGGCGGCGATCAGCACCGTCGTCTGCCTGCTGATCGGCTACCCGATGGCCTACGCCATGGCGCGGGCGAAGAAGGAGTCGCAGACCACGCTGCTGCTGCTGATCATGATGCCGACCTGGACCGCGATCCTGATCCGCGTCTACGCCTGGATGGGCATCCTCAGCAGCAACGGCCTGCTCAATGGCTTCCTGCTCGACATCGGCCTGATCGATACACCGCTGCGGATTCTCAACACCAACCTGGCGGTATACATCGGCGTGGTCTATTCGTACCTGCCGTTCATGATCCTGCCCCTCTTCGCAAACCTGGTGAAGCACGACCACAGCCTGCTGGAAGCCGCGTCCGACCTGGGCTCGAGCAATCTGAACAACTTCTGGAAGATCACCGTGCCGCTGTCGAAGAACGGCATCATCGCCGGCAGCATGCTGGTGTTCATCCCGGTGGTCGGCGAGTTCGTCATCCCCGAACTGCTCGGCGGGCCGGAGACGCTGATGATCGGCAAGGTGCTCTGGCAGGAGTTCTTCAACAACCGCGACTGGCCGGTTGCGTCCGCCCTGGCGGTGGTGATGTTGGCGGTGCTGATCGTGCCGATCATCCTCTTCAACAGGAACCAGGCCAAAGAGCTGGAGGGCAAGGCATGAAGAACTTCCGCCTGACCACGCTCATGCTCTGGGCCGGACTACTGTTCATCTATGCGCCCATGCTGATCCTGGTGATCTACTCGTTCAACGCGTCCAAGCTGGTCACCGTATGGGGCGGCTGGTCCGTGAAGTGGTACGCCGGTCTGCTCGACAACAGCCAGCTGATGGGCGCGGTAATGCGCTCTCTGGAGATCGCCTGCTACACCGCCATCGCGGCGGTGGTGCTGGGCACCATGGCGGCCTTCGTGCTCACCCGCATCCCGCAGTTCCGCGGGCGCACGCTGTTCGGTGGCCTGGTCACCGCGCCGTTGGTGATGCCGGAAGTGATCACCGGTCTGTCGTTGCTGCTGCTCTTCGTGGCCATGGCGCAACTGATTGGCTGGCCTCAGGAGCGCGGCATCGTCACCATCTGGATCGCCCATACCACGTTCTGCGCGTCCTACGTGGCGATCGTGGTGTCGGCGCGGCTGCGCGAGCTGGACCTGTCCATTGAGGAAGCGGCGATGGACCTCGGCGCGCGGCCGTGGAAAGTGTTCCTGCTGATCACCATTCCGATGATCGCGCCGTCCCTGGCGGCGGGCGGCATGATGTCCTTCGCGCTGTCGCTCGATGACCTGGTGCTCGCCAGCTTCGTGTCCGGGCCCGGCTCCACGACCCTGCCGATGGAGGTGTTCTCCGCCGTGCGCCTGGGCGTGAAGCCGGAGATCAACGCCGTCGCCAGCCTGATCCTGTTGGTGGTGTCGATCTTCACCTTTTTCGCCTGGTTCTTCGCCCGACGCGCCGAGGAGAAGCGCAAGCGCGCGATCCAGCAGGCGATGGAAGCGGAAACCGGCGGGCAGAGCTGGCGTCCGCAGGCGGCGCCTGTGTCGCCGCCCAGCCAGGGCTGAGTCGACCGCCACGGAAAAGGGCCACGCGAGTGGCCCTTTTTTCATCCGGCGAACGGCACCGTGTCAGCTGCGGTCGGCCAGCACGCCGATCAGGAAGAACACCAGCAGCAACACCGGCGCCAGCGTGTAGTTGTTGAAGTAGCCGAGGCCCTTGGCCACCCAGGGCGTGAAGAAGACCATCGCCAGGCCATAGCCCACGGCGCAGACCAGCACGAAGATCAGCGTGCGCAGGACGAAGTTCAGGCTGCCGACCGAGCGTTGCACCCAGGCGTTGATCGACGGGCCGAACTGCACCAGCAGCGTCGCCATCAGCGCCATGGCGATCTCGGAAAGGTGCCCGCGGCACCAGCGCGAGAGGGTGGCGATCAGGTCGAGTACGAAGTCCATGCATGCTCCTTGAGTGGGGGTGGACGGGGCGCGCTCAGGTCCGTGCACGGTCCGGCGAGCGAGGGTCGGGAAGGCGAAAAACCCAGGGCGTGGAGTTTACGGGGTGCCAATGCGCATTACCCGCTCCGCTCGCCCTGCGCACCGCGCTGAAATGCGTCTGCCGCAAGCCGCTTTTCGACACACTCATGTGGGCGCCTGGACCTTCAGGGCAGGAAGCGCTGCAGCAGATCGTTAAGGAACAGCTGGCCATGCGCGGTGGGCCGCAGCCGGCCCCGGTCTTCATCCAGCAGGCCGGCCTGGCGTGCCCCGGCGCAGGCACTGGCGATGCTCGACAGCGGCAGGCCGGTGCGTTCGGTGAAGCGCTCGGCCGGCACGCCATCGACCAGGCGCAGGGCGTTCATCATGAACTCGAACGGCAGGTCCTCGGCGAGCAGCCGCTTCTCGCCGGCCTGGAAGGGTTTGCCGGCATCCAGGTAATCCTTCGGCAGACGGGTCTTCCAGGTGCGGCGGATATCGCCGTTCGGGCCGCTGAGCTTGGCGTGGGCGCCGGCGCCGATGCCGAGGAAGTCGCCAAAGCTCCAGTAGTTCAGGTTGTGCCGCGCCTGGCGCCCGGGCCGGGCGTAGGCCGAGGTTTCGTACTGCACATAGCCGTGTTCGGCGAGCAGCGCCTGGCCGGCTTCCTGGATATCCCACAGGGTGTCGTCCTCGGGCAGCTCCGGCGGCTGACTCCAGAACACCGTGTTCGGCTCCATGGTCAGCTGATACCAGGACAGGTGCGTCGGCGCCTGGGCGATGGCGATGCGCAGGTCGGCCAGCGCGTCCTCCAGCGACTGCTGCGGCAGGCCGTGCATGAGGTCGAGGTTGAAGTTGTCAAAGCCGGCGGCGCGGGCCATGTCGGCGGCGCGGATTGCCTCGTCGCCGTCGTGGATACGCCCCAGCGCCTTGAGCTTCGCGGCCTGGAAACTCTGCACGCCGATCGACAGGCGATTGATGCCCAGCGCGCGGTAGTCGACGAACTTGGCCTGCTCGAAGGTGCCGGGGTTGGCTTCCAGGGTGATCTCGATGTCGTCGGCGAACGGCACGCGACGCTCGACGCCGCGCAGCAGACGCCCCAGCGCGCGGGCGGAAAACAGGCTCGGGGTGCCGCCGCCGAAGAAGATCGAACTCAGCGGACGGCCGTGGACATGGACCAGATCGAGCTCAAGGTCCGCCAGCAGGGCATCGACGTAGGCGTCTTCCGGAAGCTCGGGGCCGGCGGCGTGGGAGTTGAAGTCGCAGTACGGGCATTTGCGCACGCACCAGGGAATATGGATGTACAGCGCCAGGGGCGGGAACTGGAAACCTGTGCCCTGGCTCCGACTCCCCGCGCCCTTCGCGGCAGGCGGAGAGGGCGTCGACTTCATGCCAGGCCCAGGCGCTGCTTCAACAGCGCCATCGCCAGCGCGCGGTGGCTGATCTGGTTCTTCTCGACCGGGCCCAGCTCGGCGCTGGAGCAGTCGCGCTCCGGCACCCAGAACAGCGGGTCATAGCCGAAGCCGTGGGCGCCGCGCGCTTCGTTGAGGATGCGGCCGTGCCAGAGCCCTTCGCAGAGGATCGGCAACGGGTCGTCGGCATGCCGCACCAGCGCCAGGCAGCAGACGAACTGAGCGCCGCGCTCGGCCTCCGGCACGTCCTTGAGCGCCAGCAGTAGCTTGGCGTTGTTCGCCGCATCGCCCTGGCCGTCGGCATAGCGCGCCGAGTAGATGCCCGGCGCGCCGCCGAGGACGTCCACCGCCAGCCCGGAGTCGTCGGCCAGCGCCGGCAATCCGGACAGCCGCGCGGCGTTGCGCGCCTTGAGGATGGCGTTCTCGACGAACGACAGGCCGGTTTCCTCCGGTTCCACCGGGCTGAACTCGCCCACCGAGCGCAGCTTCACGCTGGCGCCGAGCATGGCCTGGAGTTCCTTGAGTTTGCCGGCGTTGTGGCTGGCGAGGACCAGTTCGTTGAACATGTTCATTCGTCCGGAAAGATTTCCTGGGAGAAGTCGAGGCTTTGCTCGGCGCCGCCGGCGGCTTTGACCTTCAGCGAGAAGGCGAGCATTTCCCGCGACTCGATGGGGAACTGCGCCAGGTAGTAGATCGACTCGCCCTCCCGGACCTGGCGGAAGGTCAGCGCGGTGCGCTTGCCGAGCAGGTCCTTCACCTCGCCACGCACCTCGCCGGCGGCGGGCTTGCCGGCCTCGACCAGGGCGACGTTGAGCACACCCTGCTGCTTGCTGCGCACCAGGCCGGCCGCGGCGGCCACGTCCGGCTGCAGGAAGCTGGAGTTGAACGCACTGTAATGCACGTCCAGCGCGCCGAAGCTTTGCTTGCGTTCAGCCAGCGCTGGCACGGCGAGGCAGAGGGCTACGAGGAACAGGGTCAGGCGGCGCATGGTCGGGGCTCCAGGGTGATGATCGGGATTCAGACGGCGATCAGCGCGTCGGCCACGCTCGGGCCGCAGACCCGGTAGATGCCGATCTCGCCGAGCAGGTTCGGCCACAGCCGGCTGCCGAGGCTGTGGCGGTGCTCGCGGTCGACCGCCAGGCGGTCCTGCACGCGCACCTGCAACTTGTGGCACAGCGCCTCGAAGTCCTCGAAGGTGCAGAAGTGGATGTTCGGCGTGTTGTACCAGGTGTACGGCAGGAAATCCGACACCGGCATGCGGCCCTTGCTCGCCAGGTACCAGCGGCAGCGCCAGTGGCCGAAGTTGGGGAAGGTGATGATGCAGGTCTTGCCGACCCGCAGCATTTCTTCCAGCACCTTGTCCGGGTAGTGCATGGCCTGCAGCGACTGGGTCATCACCACCACGTCGAAGCTGTTGCTGGCGAAGTTGCCGAGGCCCTTGTCGAGGTCCTGCTCGATGACGTTGACGCCCTTGCGCACGCATTCGGCGATGTTGCCGGGGTCGATTTCCAGCCCGTAGCCGCTCACCGACTTGTTGTCGCGCAGCCAGGCGAGCAGTTCGCCGTTGCCGCAGCCGAGGTCGAGCACGCGGCTGCCGGCGGGAATCCAGTCCTGGATGATGTCGAGGTCGGCGCGCATGGTTACACCAGAATCCGGTTCATGTAGCCGCCGAACGCCTGCAGGTAGCGCGGGATCGGCATGAGGAAGGCGTCGTGGCCCTGCGGAGCGTCGATTTCCAGGTAGCTGACGTTCTTCTTCGCGGCGATCAGCGCCTCGACGATTTCCCGCGAGCGGGCCGGCGAGAAGCGCCAGTCGGTGGTGAAGGACATCACGCAGAAGTCCGCCTCGACCTTCGCCAGGGTCCGCGCCAGGTCGCCGCCGTGGGCCGCCGCCGGGTCGAAGTAGTCCAGCGCCTTGGTCATCAGCAGGTAGGTGTTGGCGTCGAAGCGCCCGGAGAATTCCTCGCCCTGGTAGCGCAGGTAGCTTTCCACCTGGAACTCGACGCTGTGGAAGTCGTAGTTGAGCTTGTCGGTCTTCAGCTCGCGGCCGAATTTCTCGCCCATCGCGTCATCCGACAGGTAGGTGATGTGGCCGACCATGCGCGCCAGCATCAGCCCGCGCTTGGGGATCACGCCCTGTTCCTGGAAATGCCCGCCGTGGAACTGCGGGTCGGAGAGGATCGCCTGGCGCGAGACTTCGTTGAAGGCGATGTTCTGCGCCGAGAGCTTCGGCGCCGAGGCGATCGCCAGGCAGTGGCGGATGCGCTGCGGGTAGCTGATCGCCCATTGCATCGCCTGCATGCCACCGAGGCTGCCACCCACCACCGCCGCCCACTGGGCGATGCCCAGCGCATCGGCGAGGCGCGCCTGGCTGTTCACCCAGTCCTCCACCGTCACCACCGGGAAGTCGGCGCCGTAGGGGCGGCCGCTCGCCGGGTTGATGCTGCCGGGGCCGGTCGAGCCGTTGCAGCCGCCGAGGTTGTTCAGCGAGACGACGAAGAACTTGCGCGTGTCGATGGCCTTTCCCGGCCCGATGCAGCTGTCCCACCAGCCGGGCTTGCGCTCGCTGTCGCTGTGGTAGCCGGCGGCATGGTGATGGCCGGACAGGGCATGGCAGATCAGTACAGCGTTGCTGCGCGCCGCGTTCAGTTCGCCGTAGGTTTCGTAGACCAACTGATAGCCGTTCAGATCGCGTCCGCAGGCCAGCGCCAGCGGCTCGCTGAACGTCATCACCTGCGGGCTGACCAGACCGACCGAATCATCGGGGAAGACAGAGGACATCGACCCTGCTCTCGCGGAAATAAGGCGGCAAAGTCTAAAGGGAAGCGCCGGGCAATTCACCCTGTATCGGCGCAGCGGGAAATCGCGCGGCGGGCGCCGCCGAGCGTTGCGGTCAGAGGCGCATCGCTCCCGGCAGGCTGACCACCTTGGCCTGGCGCTGGATCGGCGCCGGGAGGCGGAGGACGCGCAGCATCTCGTTGGCCTGGGCCAGCTGTTTTTCCAGGTCGGCGAGATAGCGCTCGAGCACCTGCCCGCGCTGGCGTACCTGCCGGGTGCGCTGGGCCAGCTCGCGCAGTTGCAGCATGTGGCCTTCGAGCGCCTGCTTGTGCTCCAGGGCGTGCTGCAGCAACGGCGTCAGCGCATCGCTCGCCCACTGCTCGGCGGCCTGGCGCAGGCGCCGGTGCAGGCCGATGACTTCCTGGGCGAGGGTGGCGAAGAAGCGCCGGGTCAGCGCGCGCTGCTCGGTGAACAGGGTTTTCGGGTGCAGGCGGAACTGGTCGGCCTTGACCCGCAACTGGTGCAGTTCGCGCAGGTAGCGGCTGGCGTCGAAGCGCGGTGCGTCGATGCCGTGCAACGGGTTCTCCTCGTTGTGCCGGCGGTAGAGGGCGCCGACCATCTTGTTGGCCATCTCGGCCTCTTGCTGCAGGTGGTGCAGGTCGGTGTCCACCGCATCGAAGAAGCCGAGGATCGCCTGGCCGATGCCCAGCGTGGTCCAGCTACCGGTGAGGTTGCGGCGAACGTCCTGCAGATGCTGCTCCAGACGCTCCGGGCGCGACGCCGCGCGCAGCAGGTTGCCCTGGCGCTTGAGCAGGCGCTGGTTGGTCTTCAGGGTGAGCAGGCGCTTGTGGTGGCGAGCGTGCTCCTGGCGGGTGCGCGCGGTCAGCTCGAACAGCAGCTGGCCGTCGTCCTGCTGACGGCTGCCGAGCAGCGCCTGCTGTTCGCGGGCTTTTTCCAGGCGCAGCTGCAGCACGTGCTGGCTGTTGTGGAGCAGGCCGAGCACCTGGTTGACCACCTGGTCTTCGAGCAGCCGTTCCTTCTGCGCAACGATGCGCTCGCAGAGCAGTTCCTCAAGTTCGCCCAGCCGGCTGCGCTCGAGCAACGCGCGGTCGCCGCGGACCTTGGCCAGCAGCGCCTGCTTGGCCGAAAGCGGCAGGATATCCTGGACCTCGATGCCGAGCTGGCCGGCGCTGGTAGCCTGGATCTGCCGGATGCTGGCTTCGACGAAGCCCTCGCCGGCGAGGTCGTCCCACAGCGTGTCGATCTTGTTCAGCACGGCGAACAGGCTGGCCGGGGTGTCGTCGTCGATCTGGCGGATGTGCTGTTCCCAGATGTCCAGGTCGCTGGCGCTGACACCGCTGTCGGCGGCGAGCAGGAAGATGATCGCCTGGGCGCCGGGCAGCATCGACAGGGTCAGCTCCGGTTCGCTGCCCAGGGCGTTCAGGCCGGGCGTGTCGAGGATGCGCAGGCCCTGACGCAGCAGCGGGTGATCGATGTGCACCAGGGCGTGACGCCAGGCCGGCACCAGCACTTCACCGGGGCGGCCGCTGGGCTCCAGGGCGTCGGGGTGGAAGCCGAGGGCGATCGCCTGTTCCACCGGCACCGGCTTGGACTGCGCCAACTGGGCGAAGGCCTGGGCCATGTTGTCCGGGTCGCTGGCATCCAGCGGAATGTTCACCCAGTGCCGCGGAAGCCGCTTGAACTGCGCCACGCGGGTGGCGGAGATGCGCGTCTCGATCGGCAACAGGCGGATGTAGGGACGCTCGGAGCGCGGGTCGAAGAACAACTCGGTGGGGCACATGGTGGTGCGCCCGGCGCGCGAGGGCAGCATGCGCTGGCCGTATTGGGAGAAGAACAGGGCGTTGATCAGCTCGCTCTTGCCGCGCGAGAACTCGCCGACGAAGGCCAGGGTGATGTGGTCGGTGCGCAGCAGCCGCAGCGCGCGCTCGAGCCGGGCCTCCACCGCGTCGGAACCGAGCCGGTTGCTCGCCAGCCAGCTGCGGTAGCGGATGATCTCGCGGATCAGTTCGCGCTTCCATCCGACGTAGGCGTCCACCTGCTGGCTGAGGCGTTCCATGCTCATTCGATGCATCCTGATGGTGGTGTGCGAGAGGCGCGATGCGGCGGCGCCCCTGGATTATGGGAAGGCCGACGCAGGGCTTCAACGCGGCGCCGGCATCGCCCGGTCGTAAGGTCGCTCAGGCGGGGCGAGCGGTCAAACCGGGGAGCGCCGGCAACTGCCGGGGCTGGCGGATACGCACGCGCTTCTGGCGGTTCAGTTCGCCACTTTCCAGGCTGACCTGGCTTTTCGACACGCCGAACGCCTCGGCGAGGAAGGCCAGCAGGTGGGCATTGGCCTTGCCTTCCACCGGCGGGGCGGTGAGGCGGATCTTCAGCCGGTCGCCGTGCAGCCCGGCGAACTCGTCGCGGCTGGCCTTGGGCTGCAGGTGACAGGCGAGGAGCAGGTCCTCGCCGTCCCAGCGGAAGTACGCGCCGCTCACATGAACGGACTGAGGATTTTCGGCATTCCCGTCATCGCCGCGAGGTTGTTGATCACCAGCATGTCGATCAGGTTCAGCGCGATGAAGGCGAAGATCGGCGACAGGTCGAGCCCGCCGAGGTTGGGCAGGACGCGGCGGATCGGCGAGAGCAGCGGCTCGCAGATCTGGTTGACCAGTTCGGCGGCCGGGTTGCGCGTGCCGGGCGCGACCCAGGACAGGATCACGCTGATGATCAGGGCGAAGAAGAACACCTTCATGAACAGCGAGGTGACGCCGATGATCGCCCAGATCAGCACCTGCAGGAGGAAGCCGCCGACGCCGTAGCCCATCAGGATCAGGGTGATCACCATCAGTAGCATCTGCACCAGGATCGCCAGCACCAGCGAGGCCAGGTCGACCCCGCCGAAGCCGGGAATCACCTTGCGCAGCGGGCGCAGCAGCGGCTGGGTGGCGCGCACGATGAACTGGCTCATCGGGTTGTAGAAATCGGCGCGGACCATTTGCAGGATGAAGCGCAGCAGGACGATCAGCAGATAGAGGCTGCCAAGCGTTTGAATCACGTAGATGGCGGCGGTGTTGAGACCGGTCATCGATAGCTCCTTATTGACCCAGTTGTTCGGCGAGTTCGGCGGAGCGCTGCGCGGCGGCGTCGAGCGCCTGCTGCACCAGCGCGTCGAATCCGCCCGTCTGGAACGCGGTGATGGCCGCTTCGGTGGTGCCTTTCGGCGAGGTGACGCGACGGCGCAGTTCGGCGGCCGGCACATCACTTTCACTGGCCATGCGCGCGGCGCCCAGGGCGGTCTGCAGGGTCAGCCGGGCGGCGGTTTCGCGCGGCAGGCCGAGCTGTTCGCCGGCGGCTGTCATCGCCTCGATGAGCAGGAAGAAATACGCCGGGCCGCTGCCGGAGACGGCGGTGACCGCGTCGATCAGGCGTTCCTCGTCGAGCCATTCCACCAGGCCCACTGCGGACAGCAGTTGCTCCGCCTGGCCGCGCTGCTCGGCGCTGACCCGCGGGTTGGCGTACAGGCCGCTGGCGCCCTGGCGCAGCAGCGCCGGCGTGTTCGGCATGCAGCGCACCAGCGGGCGTTCGCCCAACCAGCTTTCGATGCTCGCCGCGGTGATTCCGGCGGCGATCGAGACGATCAGCTGGCCCTCGCGCAGATTCGGCGCCAGCGCCAGGCAGACGCTCTTCATCACCTGCGGCTTGGTCGCCAGGACGATCACGTCGGCGCCCTCGATGGCCTCGGCGTTGCTCTCGAACAGCGCGATGCCGTGCTCGGCCGCGACGCGCGCGCGGGCATCCGCGCCGGGATCGCTGGCGCGGATGCGCTCGGCCGGAACGCCCTGGGCGCGCAGGCCGCCGATCAGGCTGGTGGCCATGTTGCCGGCGCCGATGAAGGCGATGCGGGGACTGCTCATGCGGGGTTTCCTTTGTCGGAGGGGGTGGCCTGCGGATAATCGCGCGCGCCGAACAGCGCTGTGCCGATACGAACCCAGGTCGCGCCTTCGGCGATGGCGGCTTCGAGGTCGTGGCTCATGCCCATGGACAGCGTGTCCAGCGGCAGCTCGAGTTCTTCGCCCAGCGTGCGCAGGCGAGCGAAGGCGGCGCGCTGCACGGTGAGATCGTCGCTCGGCTCGGGAATCGCCATCAGCCCGCGCAGGCGCAGGTTGGGCAGCGCGGCCACGGCCGCAGCCAGCGCCGGTAGTTCTGCAGCGGCGCAGCCGGACTTGCTGTCCTCGCCACTGACGTTCACCTGCAGGCAGATGTTCAGCGGCGGCAACCCGGCGGGGCGCTGCGCGGAAAGACGTTCGGCGATCTTCAGGCGGTCGACCGAGTGCACCCAGGCGAAATGCTCGGCGATGGGCTTGGTCTTGTTCGACTGGATCGGCCCGATGAAATGCCAGGTGAGCGGCAGGTCGGCCAGCTCGCGCTGCTTGTCGAGGGCTTCCTGCAGGTAGTTCTCGCCGAAATCGCGCTGCCCCGCGGCATAGGCTTCGCGTAGCGCGGCGGCGGGTTTCGTCTTGCTCACGGCGAGCAGCGAAATACCCTGGGAATCCCGCTGTACGGCCTCTGCCGCCCGACGGATGCGCGCGCCGACCTTTGCAATATTCTCTGCTATCGTGGACATTACTTGCGCTCTGCGACCCGCTTTAGAGGTCCGGCATTCTATCAGGCTGTCGGAAAGCGTAGCGAGCGAAGGTCGGGCTTCCCGCCCCGCCCGCCGCGCCTTCCTGTCGAAGCCACCTGCTCGTTCGTGATTGGGGATTTCCATGGATATTACCGAGCTGCTTGCCTTCAGCGCCAAGCAAGGCGCCTCGGACCTGCACCTGTCGGCCGGTCTGCCACCGATGATCCGCGTCGACGGCGACGTCCGCCGGATCAACCTGCCGGCGATGGAGCACAAGCAGGTGCACGCGCTCATCTACGACATCATGAACGACAAGCAGCGCAAGGATTACGAGGAGTTCCTCGAGACCGACTTCTCCTTCGAGGTGCCCGGCGTCGCGCGTTTCCGGGTCAACGCGTTCAACCACAACCGTGGCGCCGGCGCGGTGTTCCGGACCATTCCCTCCAAGGTCCTGACCATGGAAGACCTGGGCATGGGCGACACCTTCAAGAAGATGGCCGACGTGCCGCGCGGCCTGGTGCTGGTCACCGGCCCGACCGGTTCGGGCAAGTCGACCACCCTGGCGGCGATGCTCGACTACCTGAACAACACCAAGTACCACCACATCCTCACCGTCGAGGACCCGATCGAGTTCGTTCACGAATCGAAGAAGTGCCTGGTCAACCAGCGCGAGGTACACCGCGACACCCTCGGCTTCAACGAAGCGTTGCGCTCGGCCCTGCGCGAAGACCCGGACATCATCCTGGTCGGCGAGATGCGCGACCTGGAAACCATCCGTCTGGCGCTGACCGCGGCGGAAACCGGCCACCTGGTGTTCGGCACGCTGCACACCACCTCGGCGGCCAAGACCATCGACCGGATCGTCGACGTGTTCCCGGCCGAGGAGAAATCCATGGTTCGCTCGATGCTTTCCGAGTCGCTGCAGGCGGTGATCTCGCAGACCCTGCTGAAGAAGATCGGTGGCGGTCGCGTCGCGGCGCACGAAATCATGATCGGCACGCCGGCGATCCGTAACCTGATCCGCGAGGACAAGGTCGCGCAGATGTATTCGGCGATCCAGACCGGCGGTTCGCTGGGCATGCAGACCCTCGACTCGTGCCTCAAGGGGCTGGTCGCCAAGGGCTTGGTATCCCGCGAGAACGCCCGCGAGAAGGCCAAGACCCCGGAAAACTTCTGAGGCCGCGGGCTGACATCCCGTCCTTTCCACCGATCCAGCAAGAACGGAGCTGCACGTGAGCGAGCCCATGGAATTCGAAAAACTGTTGCGCCTGATGGTGGAGAAGGGCGCATCCGACTTGTTCATCACCGCCGGTGTAGCGCCGTCGATGAAGGTCAACGGGCGCATCCTGCCGGTGACCAAGACGCCGATGTCGCCCGAGCAGACCCGCGAGACCGTGCTCGGCGTGATGAACGAGCAGCAGCGCCGCGATTTCGCCGCCCAGCACGAGTGCAACTTCGCCATCAGCGCCCGCGGCGTCGGACGTTTCCGCGTCAGCGCCTTCTACCAGCGCAACCTGGTCGGCATGGTGCTGCGGCGGATCGAGACCAACATCCCGACCATGGAAGACCTGCGCCTGCCGGAAATCCTCAAGAAACTGGCGATGACCAAGCGCGGCCTGGTGATCTTCGTCGGCGCCACCGGCACCGGTAAATCCACCTCGCTGGCCTCGATGATCGGTTACCGCAACAAGAACTCCAGTGGCCACATCATTTCCATCGAGGACCCGATCGAGTTCATCCACCAGCACCAGAGCTGCATCGTCACCCAGCGCGAAGTCGGCATCGACACCGAATCCTTCGAGGTGGCGCTGAAGAACACCCTGCGCCAGGCGCCGGACGTGATCATGATCGGCGAGGTGCGGACCCGCGAAACCATGGACTACGCCGTGGCCTTCGCCGAAACCGGCCACCTGTGCCTGGCCACGCTGCACGCCAACAACGCCAACCAGGCGCTGGACCGGATCATCCACTTCTTCCCGGCCGACCGGCAGCAGCAGGTGTGGATGGACCTCTCGCTGAACCTGCGCGCCATCGTCGCCCAGCAACTGGTGCCCACGCCGGACGGCAAGGGCCGCCGTGCGGTGATCGAAGTGCTGCTGAACACCCCGCTGGCCGCCGACCTGATCCGCAAGGGCGAAGTGCACGAGCTGAAGTCGCTGATGAAGCGCTCGACCGAGCAGGGCATGCAGACCTTCGACCAGGCGCTGTTCAACCTCTACAACCAGGGCGAAATCACCTACGAGGATGCGCTGGCCTACGCCGACTCGGCCAACGACCTGCGCCTGATGATCAAGCTCGGCTCGGAAACCGACGGCGATCACCTCACCAGCGTGTCCCAGGGGCTGTCGCTGGAAGTCAGCGACGACGATCCGGGCCGGCGCTTCCGCTGAAGTTCACGGTTCGCAGCTTCGTAGGGTGGGCTTCAGCCCACCCAGGCTGCGTCGGGCACGGCGCCACGCGGGTTGCGCCCCTAGGTCGCCATGACTTCCTGTAGCTCGCTCGCCTGCTTGAGCGCCTCCGCCAGTTCGGCGAAGCGCTGCTCGCCGGCTGCTGCCGCGCGCAGCACCGCGGCGGGATGGGGCGCCACCACTACCCAACGACCCTGATGAGCGAAAGCCCGGCCGGCGAAATCGGCCAGGCGGACGCGTTGCGGGTCGTGGATTTCCAGCAGCGACGCCAGCGCGGTGCGGCCCAGGGCAACGATCACCTGCGGCTGCACTTCCTCCAGCTCCTTGCCCAGCCAGCCGCGGCAGGCCTTGATCTCGGCCGGTTTCGGCGTGGCGTGCAGGCGCGTGGCGGCGCGCCCGGCGACGCCGCCGCGGGGTTCCCACTTGAAGTGCTTCACCGCGTTGGTGAGGTAGACGTCCTCCCGCCGCAATCCGGCCTCGGCGAGGGCGCGCGCCAGCACCTGGCCGGCGGGGCCGATGAAGGGTTTGCCGGCCAGGTCTTCCTGATCGCCGGGCTGCTCGCCAAGCAGCATGATCCGTGCCCGTGGCGGGCCCTCTCCCGGCACCGCGCGGGTCGCGTCGCGCCAGATGTCGCAGTTGCGGCAGTTTTCCAGCGAACTGGGCAACGGTCGCTGCGGCTGCGCCTTCTCGCGGGTGATCAGCACCTGCCGGCCATCCTGCTCGCCGACCGCTGCGGTCTGCGCCAGGCGCTGCTGCCCGGCACGTGCCTGGCTCATCAGATCGGCGATAAGCGGGCCTTCCGGGAGGCGTTTCCAGAAGCGCGCGGGCATGTGCCCGCGCATCACCTTCTGGTTCAGCCGGGCCGGATTGAAGGTGCTCGCGTAGTAGGCCTGCCAGAGCCGTTCGCCATCGTCGCGGATACCTCCGGCGAAGGCGCGCAGCTCGGCCGGGCAGCCCTCCTGGTAGTGCACGCGCGTGCCGTCGAAATGCGCGGCGCCGTCCGGCGTGGCGATCAGCCAGGTGCTGCGGCCCATGCGTTCGGCGAAGTGTTCGGCGCCGAGGTCGAGGACGTCGTGGGCCGGCTCGTGCCAGGCAACGAACTGCGGCGCGCCGAGGGCGGCGTCGCGCTGGCGGAAGCGCAGGAACGCGTGCATGTGGTGGGCTTCGCGGCGCACCGCCTTGACCCGCCGCTGCAACACGGCGCCGTCGACATCACCGGCGAGCATGGCGCTGCGGTCGCCGCCGGTGACGCGCCAGAGCACGCGGTAGAGCAGCGCCCAGCGGTCGTCGGCGCGAAAGCGGGCGGCGCTTTCAAGCAGTTCCGGCAATTCCCGGGGGACCTTGAGTGCGGCGCGCGTGACGGCGTAGCGCGGCGGCTCCTCGCGGACCGCGGCGAACAGGTCGTCGCAGGCGCTATCCACCTGCCAGGTCAGCGTGTGTGGTGCGACGCCGTCCTCGAGCAGCGTCCGGCACTCCTTGCGCCAGTCGGCGAAGCGGCCGGAGAAGCGCACCAGGCGCATCACCACAGTGCCATCTGCGCCGGCGTGTCGCTCAGCGCGCGGCGCAGCGTGGCGGACTCGAAACCGTCGCTGCGCGGCCGGTAGTCCTGCACCACGATGAATGGCTTGAGCTTGTCCATCGAACAGCGCATGCGCACCAGATCGTCGTAGCGGATGCGCCGCTCGCGCCGGAGCAGGGCCAGGCGCTTGGCGTTGCGCACGCCGATGCCGGGCACGCGGGCGATCAGCATCGGTTCGGCGCGGTTGAGGTCCACCGGAAACTGCGCGCGGTGATTCAGCGCCCAAGCCAGCTTGGGGTCGATGTCCAGCGCCAGGTTGCCGGGGCCGGCGAGCAGCTCCTCGGTATGGAAGCCATAGCCGCGCAGCAGGAAATCGGCCTGGTACAGGCGGTGTTCGCGCAGCAGCGGCGGCGCTTGCAGTGGCACCGTGGTGGGGCTCTGCGGGATCGGACTGAAGGCGGAGTAGTAGACGCGCTTGAGCCCGTAGGCGCCGTACAGCCGTTGCGCGGTGTCGAGGATGGTGCGGTCGTCGGTGGCATCGGCGCCGACGATCATCTGCGTGCTCTGCCCGGCCGGAGCGAAGCGCGGCGCGCGGGCCTCGCTGCCGGCTTCCTCGACGCCGAGGCGAATCGCGCCCATCGCCTGGCGGATGGTGCGGCCGTTCTTCTCCGGCGCCAGGTGCACCAGGCTGTCCTCGGTGGGCAACTCGATGTTCACGCTCAGGCGGTCGGCGTAGCGCCCGGCCTGGGCGATCAGCAGCGGGTCGGCGTCGGGAATCGTCTTCAGGTGGATGTAGCCGCGAAAGCCGTGGTCTTCGCGCAGGCTCTGGGCGACGCGGGTCAGCTGCTCCATGGTGTAGTCCGAGGAGCGGATGATGCCGGAGCTGAGGAACAGCCCGCTGATGACGTTGCGGCGGTAGAAATCCAGGGTCAGGCGGACCACTTCCTCGGGCGTGAAGCGCGCCCTTGGCACGTTGCTGGAGCGCCGGTTGACGCAGTACTGGCAGTCGTAGAGGCAGAAATTCGTCAGCAGGATTTTCAGCAGGGCGACGCAGCGGCCATCCGGTGTGAAACTGTGGCAGATGCCCGCGCCATCGGTGGCGCCCAGGCCGTCCTTGCCGCGGGAGCTGCGTTTCGGCGCTCCGCTGCTGGCGCAGGAAACGTCATACTTGGCAGCATCGGCCAGCACTATGAGCTTGTCGGTGATGTCCATGATCCTTACCAAATACTGTATTTAAATACAGTATTCGTACAATTTCCCGCGCCTGCAAGCAAAGGGCGGCCCCGGTTGTCGGCGCACCGAAAATCGCTTCACTCCAGAGGAATAGCCATGCAACGACAGGACACGCACAGCAAGCTGATCGGTTATCTGCTGTGGATCTTCGGCTTCACCGGCGCGCACCGCTTCTATTACGGCAAGCCGGTCACCGGGACGATCTGGTTCTTCACCTTCGGCCTGTTCTTCGTCGGCTGGATCATCGACTTCTTCCTGATTCCGGCGATGGATCGTGAGGCCGACCTGCGCTTCAACGCCGGCCCGACCGATTACAACGTCGCCTGGCTGCTGCTGACTTTCCTCGGTCTGTTCGGCGTGCACCGCATGTACCAAGGCAAATGGATTACCGGGGTGATATACCTCTGCACCGGCGGCCTTTTCCTGGTCGGCGTGCTCTACGATTTCTGGACGCTGAACGATCAGGTGTCGCTGCGTAACGCACGGCGCAACTGAGCCTGCGCGGGCCCAGCGGCAAGGCGATGGAGCAAAGCTTCGCCTCTGGCAGTCCTAGTTCCTGAGACGGCGACATTTGTCATTGTCAGAGACCAGGATGCGATCCGAATGGAGCGTTTTTTCAATACGCTGGTGCTTTTGCGCCGGCAACTATGGATTCTTCCGGCGCTGATCAGTACGTTCGGCTTTGCGCTAGCGGCGCTGATGTTGTTCCTCGACTATCGCTGGCTCGACTTGCAGTACTCCAAACTCTGGTGGCTTTATAGCGGCGATGCCGGCAGCGCCAGCAACCTGCTCGGCACGTTTCTCTCGGGCATGATGACCATCACCTCCCTGGTGGTCTCGCTGACCTTCGTCACCCTGACCCTGGCGGCTAACCAGCTCGGCCCGCGGCTGATCCTCAATTTCATGGGCGACCGACAGATCCAGTCAGTGCTCGGCCTGTTTCTGGCGACCATCTTCTATCTGATCGTGATCCTGCGCAGCATCGACGGCAGCCGCGGCGATGCGGGCGTGCCGGCGCTATCGATCGGCGTGGCCAGCCTGCTGACCCTAGCGTGCCTGTTCGCCCTGCTGTTCTACGTGCATAAGATCGCTCGCTCCACGATTGCCGATATCGTCGTCCAGCAGGTGGCTCGGGAGCTGATGCAAGCGCTGCGCGAGCGGCTCGAAACGCTGCCGCCAGTGGCGCCAGAACCCCTTGCCGATCTGCCGCCCTGCCGAGCAATGCTGAGCCTCGATCGTCCGGGCTACGTGCAGATGATCGATTATTCCGTACTCAGGGCCTGGGCCAAGCGCAACGATGCCGTGCTGGAGGTGCAGGTTCGCGCCGGACACTACCTGCTCCGGCGAGGCGAGCATGTGCGCGTGTTCGCCTCGCAGGCTGTGGATGAGGCGTCCTTGAAGGAGCTGCGTGAAGCCATCATCATCGGCGAGGAGCGAAGCCCGACTCAGGACTTGGAATATTCGATCCGACAGATGGTCGAGATCGCCCTGAGGGCGCTGTCGCCGGGCATCAATGACCCCTTCACGGCAATCGCGGTTATCGATCGACTGGGCAGCGCGTTGGAAGAGATTCTCGGCCGGCAGGTCGAGAGTCGTCGATTATTCGACGACGACGGCCAACTTCGGGTGATCGCCGCCCGGTCCGACCTTCAGGGTCTGGCAGACGCCTGCTTCGACCAGATTCGCCAGGCGGGTGCGTCGAACCCAGCGGTGCTGATCCGCATCGCCGATGTGCTCGGCAGGCTGGCCCCGGCGTGCAAGAACGATGCCGCCCGGGTGGTACTGGCGCGGCATCTTGAACGAGTCGACGAGCTGGCACCTGCCGCTGGCCCCGGTGCGGCGGACCATCGCGCCGTGGCCGAACGCGTGGCTGCCGCCTGCGCGCAGCTACGCAAGGCGGTGGGTTACGACGGCACGCGGGCGGCTCGATAGGTGAGATGGCCGTCGACCAGCGTGTAGCGCACCGCGCCGGGCAGCGCATGGCCGAGGAACGGGCAATTCGCGCCCCTGGAGTGCCAGGCCTCGCCGGCCAGGGTGCTGGCCGCGGGGTCGAACAGCACCAGGTCGGCGGCGGCACCGACGCGCAGGCTGCCGGCGGGCAGGCGCAAGGCGGCGGCGGGACCGTTGCTGAGCCGGGCGATCAGGGTGGGCAGGTCGAGCAGGTCGTCCTGCACCAGGGTCAGCGCCAGCGGCAGCAGCAGCTCGACGCTGCTGATGCCCGGTTCGGTGGCGCCGAACGGGGCCAGTTTGGCGTCCGCCTCGTGCGGCTGGTGATGGCTGGAAATCGCCGAGATCACGCCGCTTTTGAGCGCCTCGCGCAGCCCCGCGCGGTCGGCGGAGGTACGCAACGGCGGTTGCACGTGGTAGAGGCTGGAGAACTCGGCGAGGGCCTCGTCGGTGAGGATCAGCTGGTACAGCGCCACGTCCGCCGTCACCGGCAGACCGCGGGCCTGGGCCTCGCCGATCATCTGCGCGCCGCGGGCGCTGGTCAGCTGGCTGAAGTGGGCGCGCACGCCGCTCTGTTCCACCAGAAGCAGGTTGCGCGCCAGGGCTACGGTTTCCGCGCTCTCCGGGATTCCCGGCAAGCCGAGGAAGCTGGCGGTCGGGCCTTCGTGGGCGAGGCCGCCCTCGGCCAGGTCGGCGTCCTGGGAATGCAGGACCACGGTGAGGTCGAAGGTCGCCGCGTACTCCAGCGCGCGGCGCAGGTTGCGGTTGCTCGGGAAGTTGGTCAGGCCGTTGCCGAAGGCCACGCAGCCGGCGTCGCGCAGGGCGACCAGCTCGGCGAGCTGCTCGCCGGCGAGGTTCTTGGTCAGCGCGCCGATCGGGAAGACCTTGCAGTGGCCGGCCTCGCGGGCGCGGTCGAGGATCAGTTCGGCGACGGCCGGGGTGTCCAGCACTGGGCGGGTCAGCGGCGGGCAGCACAGGCTGGTGACGCCACCGGCGGCCGCAGCCAGGGTTTCGCTGGCGATGCTGCCCTTGCGGCTGTAGCCGGGCTCGCGCAGGGCGACGGAAAGATCGACCAGGCCCGGTGCTGCGACCAGCCCTTGGGCGTCGATCCGGTGTTCGGTGTCGAAGCCGGCCGGCGCGGCGCCGATGGCCTTGATCCGGCCGTCCTCCAGGTACAGGTCGGCCACGCCATCGTGGCCGCTGGCCGGGTCGATCAGGCGGGCGCCGAGGATGTGGGTACGCATCAGAGCTGCTCCTCGGTCTGCTGGTTGAGCTGGCGTTGCGCGGTCTGTCCGCTCATGGCCATGGAGAGCACCGCCATGCGCA
Organism: Pseudomonas sp. UBA3153; assembly: GCF_002364635.1. Lineage (NCBI taxonomy): Bacteria > Pseudomonadati > Pseudomonadota > Gammaproteobacteria > Pseudomonadales > Pseudomonadaceae > Pseudomonas > Pseudomonas sp. UBA3153. Next base: position 70,545 of record NZ_DEYR01000061.1, on the reverse strand, counting down.
CGGCGATGCCGTAGGTCACCTGGTTGAGGATCACCGAGTGGGCGCCGTCGGCCACCGCCGACTCGATCTCGACGCCGCGGTTGATCGGCCCCGGGTGCATGACGATGGCATCCGGGCGGGCCAGCGTGAGGCGCTGCTCGGTGAGGCCGTAGAGGCGGTAGAACTCGCCCTCGCTGGGCAGCAGGCCGCCCTGCATGCGCTCGCGCTGCAGGCGCAGCATAATCACCACGTCGACATCCTTGAGCCCGGCGGCGAGGTCGGTGAAGACGCGCACGCCGTACTGCTCGATACCCACCGGCAGCAGCGTCTTCGGCCCGATCACGCGGATGTCCGGGCAGCCGAGGGTCTTCAGCGCGAGCATGTTGGAGCGCGCCACCCGCGAGTGCAGGACATCGCCGACGATGGCCACCGAGAGGTTCTCGAAGCCGCCCTTGTGGCGGCGGATAGTGAGCATGTCGAGCATGCCCTGGGTCGGGTGCGCGTGGCGCCCGTCGCCGCCGTTGATGATCGCCAGGTCCGGGCAGACGTGCTCGGCGATGAAGTGCGCGGCGCCGGAGTCGGCGTGGCGCACGACGAAGATGTCGGCGGCCATCGCCTCGAGGTTGCGCAGGGTGTCGAACAGCGTCTCGCCCTTGCTGGTCGAGCTGGTCGAGACGTTCAGGCTGATCACGTCGGCGGACAGTCGCTGCGCCGCCAGCTCGAAGGTGGTGCGCGTGCGCGTGGAGTTCTCGAAGAACACGTTGCACACGGTCTTGCCGCGCAGCAGCGGGACCTTCTTCACCGCGCGCGCGCCGACCTCGAGGAAGGAGTCGGCGGTGTCGAGAATTTCCGTGAGCAGCTCGCGCGGCAAACCGTCGAGCGAAAGGAAGTGACGCAACTGGCCCTGATCGTTGAGCTGCAGTGAGCGCTTGGCGGCGATAGACATGGAGGTGGCCTTGTCAGGAGGCGGAGAGGGTCTTGGACTCGAGCGCGAGCGGCGCGGGGCCGGTCAATTTTACCCGCTGGTCGGGGGCCAGCGACAGGGTGGCGCCAAGCACGTCGGCACGGATCGGCAGCTCGCCGGCCTCCAGGTCGAGCAGGCAGACCAGCGTCACGCTGGCCGGTCGGCCGTAGTCGAACAGCTCGTTGAGCGCGGCGCGGATGGTCCGGCCGCTCATCAGCACGTCGTCGACCAGCACCAGGTGCTGGCCTTCGACCTCGAACGGCAGCGCCGACGGACGCACCTGCGGGTGCAGGCCGTTCTGGCTGAAGTCGTCGCGGTAGAAGGACACGTCCAGCGTGCCCAGCGGCGCGTCGCTGCCGAGTTCGGCCAGCAACGCCTGGGCGACCCACACGCCGCCGCTGTGGATGCCGATGAAGCGGGGCTCGGCGATGCCGCGATCGGCCAGGTGGCGCTGCAGGTCGCGGGCCATCTGCGGTAGCAGGTCGGCGGGGTTGGGCAGGTTCATGGCGGTCTCCGTACAGAATTCTTGGTTGCGACGATCGGCCACCGTGGCGCGTCGTCCTAGCCGGCGTTTTGCTCCAGCCAGCCTTCCAGCAACAGGGCGGCGGCGAGGGCATCCACCGGGTTGTCGCGATAGCCGCCCCGTTGGCCCTGGGCCAGGCGCTGGCCCTTGGCCTCGAAGGTGGTCAGGCGCTCGTCGTGGGTGTGCACCGGCAGGTTGAAGCGGCCGTTCAGGCGCCTGGCGAACTTCTCCGCGCGGGCGCTCATCTCGCTCGGCGTTCCATCCATGTTCAGCGGCAGCCCGACGACGATGGCGTCCGGCTGCCACTCCTTGATCAGCGCTTCGACCTTCTGCCAGTCCGGCACGCCATTCTGCGCCTTGAGCACGCACAGCTCGCGCGCCTGGCCGGTGATCGCCTGGCCGACGGCGACGCCGATCTGCTTGGTGCCGTAGTCGAAGCCGAGCAGCAGGCGCGGTGCGCTCATGCGTGGCCGGCCTGGGAAGTGAGCAGCGCGAGGTTGATGCCCAGGCGCGCGGCGGCGGCGTCCAGGCGACGTTCGGCCGGCGTCTGGAAGAGGATGTCGAGGTCCACCGGGCAGCTGAGCCAGGCATTGTCGACCAGTTCGGCCTCCAGTTGCCCGGCTTCCCAGCCGGCATAGCCGAGGGCGATCAGGCTCTGCGCCGGGCCGTTGCCTTCGGCGATGGCGAAGAGCACATCCTGCGACGTGGACAGCGACAGGTCACCGAGCGCCACGGTGGCCTGGTAGACCTCGCCCGCCGGATGCAGGACGAAGCCGCGATCGGTCTGCACCGGGCCGCCGGTGAAGATCGCGATGTCCGCGCAGCGCGGCGCCGGCTCGCTGTCCGGGCGCAGCTGTTCGAGCACGTCGGCGAGGCTGAGGCCGTTCGGGCGGTTGATGATCAGGCCCATGGCGCCCTGATCGTTGTGCTCGACCAGGTAGATGACCGTCTGCGCGAAATTCGGGTCGGCCATGTGCGGCATGGCGATCAGGAGATGGTGCTTGAGGTAGCTGGGTGCGTCGATTTTCATGTCGCTAGTTTCGGGTTTCGTTCCTTGGGCCACAAGGGGCGAACGCGGTCGGCATGTGTGCGAGGCGCGGGCGGGGCTAGCGGCTGGACAGCTTGTCGCCGCGCTCGAAGCGCCAGGTGCGGATGATTTCCAGGCGATCGATGTCGGCCAGGTCACCGCTGAACGGCGCGAAGGGTGCCGCCAGCCGGACGATGCGCAGGGCGGCCTGGTCGAGCACCGGTTGGCCGGAGGACTCCAGCACCTGCACTTCGTAGAGCGTGCCGTCGCGGTTGATCGACACCAGCAGGCGCAGGCTGCCGTAGATGCGCTGGCGGCGGGCATCGTCCGGATAGTTGAGGTTGCCGACCCGCTCGATCTTCTTGCGCCAGTCGTCCTTGTACCAGGCGCCCTTGTCGCGCATGGTCGAGGCGGCGTTGAGGCGATGGATCTTCGGTCGCTTGGCGTAGAGCTCGCGCTGGGTGGACAACTCGGCCTCGAGGCTGGCGATCTCGCTGCTCAGCTGCGCGCTGTCGAACGCCGGCGCCTTCTGCGGCACCGGGTCGGGCTCCGGCTGGCGCTGTTCGCGCTTGGCCGGGGTCTTCTCGGCCTTCGGCTTGGTGGTCGCGACTGCCGCCTTGGGCGCCTCGGCGGGCGCCGGTGCGGCCTTCGGTGCGCTGGGCGGCGCGACCTTGTTGATCTGGGTGTCCTGGAACGGCGCCTGTTCGGTGGTCTTCGGCGTCGCCTTGTGGTCCAGCGAGCCGCTGCCCTGCTGATTGTCCTGGGCGAGGAAGTCGGCCTCCTTGGGCTTGGTCTCGCTCTTGAAGGTCGACAGGGTGATTTCCAGCGTCTTGCTTATCTGCTCGGGTTCGGCGAGGGTGAAACCGACGCCGAGGATCAGCGCGATGTGCAGCACGGCGGCGACGAACAGCGTGAAGCCCAGCCGGTCCGCCGGGCGAACAGCGGTGCGTTGGAGGGCGGGCGGTAGGCTGGCTGCATTCATCGGGGCGTCGGCGGATCGCGGTAGCCGCGCAGTCTGAACAGGCGTCGCGGAAATGTCCACGCGGCCGGCGCCGCGGTCCCTTCCGCGACCCTTGCCGCGCCGTGTGGAGGGCACGAGCGGTTGCCGCCTCAGCCGCGGCCGAGCTTGGCGGCGATCGACTGCATCAGGCGCTCGCCGATGCGGGTGTCGTAGGCCTTGTCGATTTCGCGGATGCAGGTCGGGCTGGTGACGTTGATCTCGGTGAGGAAATCGCCGATCACGTCGAGGCCGACGAACAGCAGGCCGCGCTCGCGCAGGAACGGACCGACCTGGGCCGCGATCCAGCGGTCGCGTTCGCTCAGCGGCCGCGCCTCGCCACGCCCGCCGGCAGCGAGGTTGCCGCGCGTCTCGCCAGCGGCCGGGATGCGCGCCAGGCAGTACTCCACAGGCTCGCCGTCGATCATCAGGATGCGCTTGTCGCCTTCCTTGATCGCCGGGATATAGCGCTGCGCCATGATCTGCCGGGTGCCGAGCAGGGTCAGGGTCTCGAGGATCACCGACAGGTTCGGGTCGCCCTCGCGGTGGCGGAAAATCGAGGCGCCGCCCATTTCGTCGAGCGGTTTGAGAATGACGTCACCGTGCTCGGCGACGAACTCGCGCAGAATGTCGGCCCTTCGGGCGACCAGGGTCGGCGGCGTGCACTGCGGAAACTGCGTGGCGAAGAGCTTCTCGTTGCAGTCGCGCAGGCTTTGCGGACGGTTGACCACCAGCGCGCCGGCCTTTTCGGCCTGCTCCAGCAGGTAGGTGGCATAGATGTACTCGCTGTTGAACGGCGGATCCTTGCGCATCAGGATCACGTCCAGCTCGCCCAGCGGCATGTCGACGTCGGCCTCCAGCTCGAACCAGCGCTCGGGGTCGTTGAACACCTTCAGCGGGCGGACGCGGGCGCGGGCCTGTTCGCTGCGCTGATAGAGGTCCTGCGGCTCCATATAGAAGAGCGACCAGCCGCGCGCCTGGGCAGCCAGCAGCATGGCCAGCGAACTGTCCTTCTTGAAGGAAATTCGCGCGATGGGGTCCATGACAATCCCGAGGCGAACGCTCATGTGGGGGTATCCTCCGCGGTGGCAAAGAGGCGGCAACGAGGGGCCGCGAGGCTGGATCGTGAGGCGCCAAGGGTGGCGCTGCAACCCGCCCCGGTCAAGGAAAAACCTTGCGCGTCCGGGGCTTATAGATTGCATGTGGAGAGTGTGCTAAAACAGCTCGGCGATCGGGGCGCAACCCGTCATCGGCACGGGTCTGGCGTACCGGAATAGCAATGCAACGACTCACCGAGGCGATGGTAGGGCAGACATGGAACAGCATTCCGACGGTTTGAAGGTGATGGTGATCGACGACTCGAAAACGATTCGTCGCACGGCGGAAACCCTGCTCAAGAAAGTGGGTTGCGACGTGATAACCGCGGTGGACGGTTTCGATGCGCTGGCCAAGATTGCCGACAGCCATCCCAGCATCATCTTCGTCGACATCATGATGCCTCGGCTCGACGGCTATCAGACCTGTGCGCTGATCAAGAACAACAGTGCCTTCAAATCCACACCTGTGATCATGCTGTCGTCCAAGGACGGCCTGTTCGACAAGGCCAAGGGCCGCATAGTCGGCTCGGACCAGTACCTGACCAAGCCTTTCAGCAAAGAAGAACTGCTCGGCGCGATAAAGGCTCACGTACCGGACTTCACTCCGGTGGAACACGCTTCCTGACGTCGGCCACTGGGTCGGCGACGCTATTTTCGTATGGGGACACCATGGCTCGAATTCTGATTGTTGATGACTCTCCTACCGAGATGTACAAGCTCACCGCCATGCTCGAAAAGCACGGCCATGAGGTCCTGAAGGCCGAGAATGGCGCGGACGGCGTGGCCCTGGCGCGCCAGGAGAAGCCGGACGTGGTGCTGATGGACATCGTCATGCCTGGCCTCAACGGCTTCCAGGCGACCCGCCAGCTGTCCAAGGATGCCGACACCAGTCACATCCCGGTGATCATCGTCACCACCAAGGACCAGGAAACCGACAAGGTCTGGGGCAAGCGCCAGGGCGCGCGCGACTACCTGACCAAGCCGATCGAAGAAGACACCCTGGTCAAGACCATCGAAAGCGTACTGGCCGGCTGATGCCGGCCCCTTCCCTCAGCAGCTGACAAGGTCAGGCCGGCATGGCGGACGCGCGCGCTCCCTTTGAGCTCCTTCTCGAGATCGATCAGCGCTGTCGCGCGCTGGCCGTGGGCCTGCCTTCGCAGCAGGAAGCCGTACAAAGCTGGGGCGGCATCGGTTTTCGCATGGGCGAGCAGCATTTCGTGGCGCCGATGGGGGAGATCGGCGAGGTGCTGCACGAGCCCCGGCACACCCTGTTGCCCGGTGTGAAACCCTGGGTTAAAGGAGTGGCCAACGTGCGTGGACGGCTGTTGCCGATCATGGACCTCTGCGGGTTTCTAGGCAGCGAGCTGTCACCCCTGCGCAAGCAGCGCCGGGTGCTGGTGGTGGAGCATCAGGACGTGTTCGCCGGGCTGATCGTCGACGAAGTCTTCGGCATGCAGCATTTTTCGGTGGATACCTTTGACGAGCGCCTGCCCGGGGTAGGCGAGGCAGTGCGACCCTTCATCCATGGCGTGTTCCAGCGCGAGCGGGAGTGGCTGGTGTTCAGCCCCCATGCGCTGGCGCGCCACCCGGGTTTTCTCGACGTCTCGGTGTGACAGTTTTTGGTGGGCCGGCGCTGCCGGCTCTTTTGATGTGTATGGGAATCTAGATCGGCGGTAGGTCCAGGCGGGGGCCAGTTATGAGCAAACAGAGCGGTAATCTTCTCGCGGGTATGCGCAGCAGCAAGCTGATCGGCGGCCTCTTCATAGTCCTGATCGTCTCCATCGTGCTGCTGTTCGCCAACTTCGCCTACCTCAGCACGCAGACCAACAACGACACCGAGTACCTCGGCCATGCCGGCGAGCTACGCGTGCTGTCCCAGCGGATCGCCAAGAACGCCACCGAAGCGGCGGCGGGTACCGTCGAAGCCTTCGCCCTGCTGAAGGACGCGCGCAACGACTTCGAGAGGCGCTGGGGCTACCTGCGTGATGGCGACGGCGCCGGGCTTCCGGGTGCGCCGCCCGCCGTGCAGGCGCAGATGGCCGCCGTGCAGCAGGACTGGGACAGCCTGCGGCAGAACTCCGACGCGATCATCGCCTCCGAACAGACCGTTCTTTCCCTGCACCAAGTAGCGGCGACCCTCGCTGAGACCATCCCGCAGCTGCAGGTCGAGTACGAGGAAGTCGTCGATATCCTGCTCAAGAGCGGCGCGCCCGCGGCCCAGGTCTCGGTGGCGCAGCGGCAGTCGCTGCTGGCAGAACGTATCCTCGGTTCGGTAAACAAGGTGCTCGCCGGCGACGCCGATTCGGTGCAGGCCGCCGACATGTTCGGTCGCGATGCCAACCTGTTCGGTCGGGTGCACACGGCGATGCTCGAAGGCAACCCGTCGATGAACATCGCCAAGGTCAGCGATGCCGCGGCGCGGGAGCGCCTGGGGGAGATTTCCGAGCTGTTCGAGTTCGTCTCCGGCTCGGTGGACGAGATTCTCGAAACCTCGCCGGAACTGTTCCAGGTCCGCGAATCCGCCAACACCATCTTCACCGTGTCGCAGACCCTGCTGGAAAAAGCCTCGGCGCTGACCGATGGCTTCAACTCCCTGGCCGAAGGCCGCTCCGTCAACACCCTCGCCGGTTACCTCCTTGGCGCGCTGGTGCTGGGCGCGATCATCCTCATCGGTTTGGTGATGGTGCAGGACACCCGCCGCACGCTGGCCGAAACCGCCGAGAAGAACGACCGCAACCAGGCGGCGATCCTGCGTCTGCTCGACGAGATCGCCGACCTCGCCGACGGCGATCTAACGGTGACCGCGACGGTGACCGAGGACTTCACCGGCGCCATTGCCGACTCGATCAACTACTCCATCGACCAGCTCCGCGACCTGGTCGAAACGATCAACCTGACCGCCGTCCAGGTGGCCGCGGCCGCCCAGGAAACCCAGGCCACGGCGATGCACCTGGCAGAGGCGTCGGAGCACCAGGCGCAGGAAATCGCCGGGGCCTCCGCGGCGATCAACGAGATGGCGGTGTCCATCGACCAGGTATCCGCGAACGCCTCCGAGTCCACTGCGGTTGCGGAGCGCTCCGTGGCGATTGCCAACAAGGGCAACGAGGTGGTGCACAACACCATCACCGGGATGGACAACATCCGCGAGCAGATCCAGGACACCTCGAAGCGGATCAAGCGCCTCGGTGAGTCGTCCCAGGAGATCGGCGACATCGTCAGCCTGATCAACGACATTGCCGACCAGACCAACATCCTTGCCCTCAACGCCGCGATCCAGGCCTCCATGGCCGGCGACGCGGGCCGCGGCTTCGCCGTGGTGGCGGACGAAGTACAGCGCCTTGCGGAGCGCTCCTCGGGCGCAACCAAGCAGATCGAGGCGCTGGTGAAGACGATTCAGACCGACACCAACGAGGCGGTCATCTCGATGGAGCAGACCACCTCCGAAGTGGTCCGCGGCGCCCGCCTGGCGCAGGACGCCGGGGTTGCCCTGGAAGAGATCGAGAAGGTATCCAAGACCCTCGCGGCGCTGATCCAGAACATCTCCAACGCCGCCCGTCAGCAGGCTTCGTCGGCCGGCCACATTTCCAACACCATGAACGTGATCCAGGAGATCACCTCGCAGACCTCCGCCGGTACCACCGCCACCGCGCGCAGCATCGGAAACCTGGCGAAGATGGCCAGCGAGATGCGTCGGTCGGTGTCCGGCTTCACCCTGCCGGAAGCAGCGGAGCAGGCCTGAGTGGGGCAGCGTCGACCGCCCGCCTGGGTGGCCGACGGAGGCGAAGGTCCATGAGTGAGGGGCAGGGTATGCAGCCAAGTGGCGTCTGGGCCTTGAAACCCCTGGCGGAGATGTCGGCAGCGGAATTCCATGATTGGCGAACGCTGCTGGAAACGCGCACCGGCCTGGTGATCAACGAAGGGCGGCAGGTGTTCCTGCAAACCAATCTGAGCGCACGCATGCGCGAACTCGGTATCGACGATTACACCAGCTACTACCGTCAGGTCGTCGAAGGCCCGCGCGGGGCGGTGGAGTGGTCGAAGCTGCTGGATCATCTGACGATTCAGGAAACCCGCTTCTTCCGCCATCGGCCGTCGTTCGATCTGCTCGACCGCTACCTGCGCGAGCGGCTCGAGCGGCAGGGCATGCCGTCGGCCTGGGCGCTGTGGAGCGTGGGTTGTTCGACGGGCGAGGAGCCGTATTCACTGGCGATCGCCGCCGCCGAGGTGCTGCACGACAGCCCGTGGCCCGAGCATTTTGGCGTTACCGGCACCGATATAAGCCTCAGCGCTCTGAGCAGGGCGCGCGAGGCCCACTACGACCTACGTCGGCTCGAGCCGATGGACGACGAGCGTCGCGAGCGCTACTTCGACCGTCGGGGCGACGGACGCTACGAGATTTCCGCCGAACTGGCGGATCGCGTCTGTTGCGCACGGCTCAATGTGCTGGAATTGTCCAAGGCGCCGATGTCGGGCATGGACGTCATTTTCTGTCAGAACCTGCTGATCTATTTCCGCCGCTGGCGCCGCCGCGAAATCCTCAACCGGCTGGCCGAGCGCCTCGCACCGGGCGGCCTGCTGGTGGTCGGGGTCGGTGAGGTGGCGGGTTGGCAGCATCCGGACCTGGTGCCTGTGGCCGACGAGCAGGTTCTGGCTTTTACCCGTAGGGGTAACACACGCGTATGACTGGAGTGGCTATGGGTGATCGGCACGATTATGTCGCCCTGGAGTGGGTCAAGGGCGAAATCGCCGAAACGCTGAAGCAGGCGCGTCAGGCGCTGGAGGCGTTCGTCGAGAATCCGCAGGATTCCACGCGCATGAGTTTCTGCCTGACCTATGTGCATCAGGTGCAGGGCACCCTGCAGATGGTCGAGTTCTACGGCGCGGCGCTCCTTGCCGAGGAAATGGAACGTTTGGCCCAGGCCCTGATGGAAGGCCGGGTGAACAACCAGCGCGAGGCGCTGGAAGTGCTGATGCAGGCGATCCTGCAGCTGCCGACCTATCTGGAGCGGGTGCAGAGCGCGCGGCGCGACCTGCCGATGGTGGTGTTGCCGCTGCTCAACGACCTGCGCGCGGCCCGAGGGGAAAACCTGCTGTCGGAAACCAGCCTGTTCTCGCCCGATCTCTCGGCAGCCCTGCCGGCCGTCTCGCCGGATGCCCTCGAGCGCCTGCACAACGCCGAGTTGTTGCCGCTGCTGCGCAAGCTGCGGCAGATGCAGCAGGTTGCGCTGGTCGGCGTGCTGCGCGACCAGGACCTGCCGACCAACCTCGGCTACATGGCGCGGGTGTTCGCGCGCCTCGAAGGGTTGTGCCAGGGCGCTCCGCTCGGCCCGCTCTGGCAGATCGCCTCGGGCCTGGTCGAAGGCCTGTCCAATGGCGGCGTGGCCAACGGCACCTCGGTCCGTGGCTTGCTGCGTCAGGTCGACAAGGAACTCAAGCGGCTGGTCGAGCAGGGCGCCGATGGCATCAACCAGCCGGCCTCCGACGAGCTGACCAAAAACCTCCTCTTCTATATCGCCAAGGCGCCGGTACAGTCGCCGCGCATCCGCGCGCTGAAGGACCACTACCGTCTCGACGACGCGCTGCCGGACAGCGACCTGGTCGACGAAGAGCGAGCGCGCCTGGCCGGTCCCGACCGCGACGCGATGCGCTCCGTGGTCGCCGCCCTGTGCGAGGAGCTGGTGCGGGTCAAGGACAGCCTCGACCTGTTCGTCCGCAGCGACCGCAGCGGCGTCGCCGAGCTCGACGGCCTGCGGGCCCCGCTGAAGCAGATCGCCGACACCCTGGCGATGCTCGGCTTCGGCCAGCCGCGCAAGGTCATCCTCGATCAGCTCGACGTCGTCCATCAATTGTCCATGGGCAACGGCGAGCCGACCGACGCGGCGCTGATGGATATCGCCGGCGCGCTGCTCTACGTCGAAGCGACGCTGGCCGGAATGGTCGGGCAGAGCGATGACGGCGCGGGCGAGGAACGCCACCTCCCGACCACCGACGTGGCGCAGATCCACCAGTTGGTCATCAAGGAAGCGCGTACCGGCCTGGAGCAGGCGAAGGACGCGATCATCGAGTTCATCGCCTCGCAATGGAACCACGAGCACCTGGCCCGCGTGCCGGAGCTGCTTACCCAGGTGCGCGGCGGGCTGGCGATGATCCCGCTGGAGCGCGCCGCCGAACTGCTGCGCGCCTGCAACCGCTATATCGAGGAACAACTGCTGGCGCGCAAGGCGGTGCCCAACTGGCAGAGCCTGGACACCCTGGCCGACGCCATCACCAGCGTCGAATACTACCTCGAGCGCCTGTCCGAAGATCACGCCGCCCAGGGCGACATGATCCTCGACGTCGCCGAGGAGAGCCTCGGCAACCTCGGTTATGCGCTGGCTCGAACACCGATTCTCCCGCTTCCGGAGGCGGCCGAGGAGACGCCGGCGGTGCTGGACGATCCGCTTGACGAAATCGAGGTCATCGCCGAGGAGGCCGATCATGCCCTCGACGACGAACTGCTCCCCGCGGTGGAGCCTGGCGCCCCGCTACTGGTGCCCGTCCCGCTCGACGAACACTCCGAGCCGATCGACGTGCTGCCGCTCGAGCCGGGTGAGTCGCTTGACGAAGTGCAACCGCATGCCGCCCTTGATGAGGCGCCAGGCGTGCTGCCGACTGACGTCGAGCCCGAGCCCGAGCCCGAGCCCGAGCTGAGCGCCCTGAGCGATCCGCTGCAGGATATGGAACTGCTCGCTGCCGAAGCCGAAGAGCTGGTCGAGAACGAACCCGAACCCGCGCCGTCGGCCGGGGAGAGCGCTCCGATACGTGCCCATTTCGACGAAGAGGCCGAACAATCACCCGTCGATGCCGTTGCTCCGACGCCCGCCGAGACGGAACACTGGGACCTGGGCGAGCCTCTGCCCGAGCCCGCCGCCGAACTCGATTCGCTGTCCGCGCAGGACGCGCAGATCGAGCCTCTCACCGCGCAGCCGACCCTGGAGGTGCAAAGCGCAGACCTGCCGCTCGCTGACGCCGATCACTGGGACCTCGGCGAGCCGTTGACCGGTGGCGACGAGCCAGCCGGCGAACTCGACGCGGTGCCGGATTCGCCCGCGCCGCAGGCCGACACCGAAACCTTCGAGCTGCCGCCGCTGGACCTTGCCGCCGAACCCGCCGCGCCGGCGCTGCCCGCAGAACATTGGGATCTCGGCGAACCCGTGGCTGCTGAATCCGCCGTCGTCGACTTCAGCCTCGACCTGCCGCTCGACGAGCTGCCCCCGGTCACCGGCGCTCAGGACGAGGTGAGCCTGGAGCTGCTACCGGACGAGCCCGCCGCGCTGCCGGGCCTGGACGACAGTTGGGGCCTTGGCGAGCTCACGCCCGAAGAGCCCGTCGCCGACTTCAGCCTGGACCTGCCGCTCGACGAGCTGCCCCCGGTCACCGGTGCCCAGGACGAGGTGAGTCTTGAACTGCTTGCGGACGAACCGGCCACGCTGCCGGGCCTGGACGACAGCTGGGACCTTGGCGAGCTCGCGCCCGAAGAGCCCGCCGCCGACTCCGGCCTCGACCTGCCGCTCGACGAGTTGCCTGCCGTCACCGGTGCTCAGGATGACACTACGCTGGAGCTGCCGGAGCTGAGTTTCGAGTCGTTGGATGAGGGCGGTCTGAGCTTCGACGAGCACGACATCGCCGCGCTGGAGCTGCCCGAGGTCGAGCTGCCGGGCCTGTCCGAGGCACACGCCGAGGTCGCCGAGCCGCAGGTCGAGGACAAGCCGCTGTCGATGGCCGACGTCATGGCCGCGCCGAGCCAGGCGATAAACCCGCCGGCGCGCGAAGTGCCGCCGAGTCTGCTGCCGCCGCCCGCCGACGAAGAACCGATGGACGAGGAACTGCTGGAAGTCTTCATCGAAGAAGCCGGCGAAGTCATGGAAACCATCGCCGAGTACCTGCCGAAATGGCAGGCCGACCTCGCCGACAAGGCGGCGCTCACCGAGCTGCGCCGTGCTTTCCACACGCTCAAGGGCAGTGGCCGGATGGTCCGTGCGCTGGTTATCGGCGAACTCGCCTGGTCGATCGAGAACCTGCTCAACCGCGTGCTGGACAGGACCATCGAACCTGATGAGCCGGTGCAGCAGGTGATCCTCGGCGTGGTCTCGCTGATGCCCGAACTGGTCGAGGAGTTCGCCGCCAGGGCGCAGCGCCAGCGCGACGACGTCGATCAGCTCGCGGCAATCGCCCACGCACTGGCGAGGGGGCAGACACCACCGCGTTTTAGTGACGGCCCGGACAGCGTCGCCACGTCCGCGGCCGTAACCACGGCGGCAACTTCGCAGGATGCCACTGAAGAAGCCGAGGAAGGCCTGGACCCGCAGTTGCTGGAGATCTTCCGCAACGAGGCGGACGCTCATCTGGATACCCTGAGGAAGTTTCTCGCCGCCTGCGCGGAGGAGCTCCCGCGGCCGGTCAACGACGAACTGCAACGCGCGCTGCATACCCTCAAGGGCAGCTCGCACATGGCCGGCATCCTGCCGATGGCGGAAATCGCCGCGCCGCTGGAGCGCATGGTCAAGGAGCTCAAGGCCAACCTGATTCCCCTGGATCTGGCCGAGACCGAACTGCTGCGTGATGCCGAGGCGCTGTTCCGCGAGGGCCTGGCGCAGCTGGAGACGCATCCGTTCCGCCCGATCGAGGGCGCCGATGCGCTCATCTCCCGTGTGCAGAAGCTCCTGAGCGAACGCCTGGAGGCCGCGCAGAGCGCGCGTAGCGGCGAGGCGGGCAGCGTCCGCGATCCGCAGATGATCGCGCTGTTCCTCGCCGAAGGCATGGACATCCTGCTGGACGCCTCGGACCTGCTCGATCGCTGGCACGAACACCCCGCCGAACGGCAGGAGCTGGGCGCGCTGCGCGAGGAACTGAGCACGCTCGGGCGCGGCGCGCGGATGGCCGAGCTGCCGCAGATCGACGAGCTGTGCCAGGCGCTGCTGGACACCTACAGCGCGGTGCAGGACGGCCGCCGCACGGTCAGCCCGGCGTTCTTCCGGGAAGTCGACTTGTCCCACGAGGCGCTCGTCGGAATGATGGATCAGGTCGCCGCCGGCCAGCAGGTAACCGCTCAGCCGGAGCGCGTGCAAGCGTTGCGCGCCCTGCTCGATGAGGTCGAGCAGGTTCCTGGCGAACTGCCGTCCGCGCTCGTGGAACAGGGCGAGGAGGCCGCCGCGCAGGATGCGCAGGGCTGGGGCGAGCCCGACGGCGAGACGGTTGCCGAGGAGGCGGTCGAGCAGCGCATGAGTCACGACCTGCCGGCCGTGCAGGCGCGCGTCAGCTCGCTGGACGAGGAAATGGTCGACATCTTCCTCGAGGAAGCCGTGGATATCCTCGACAGCTCGGGCCAGGCCCTGCAGCGCTGGGTCAACGACCCGGAAAACCATCTGGTGCTGTCATCCCTGCATCGCGACCTGCACACCCTGCGCGGTGGCGCGCAGATGGCCGAGATCAATCCGATCGGCGAACTCGCCCATGAACTCGAAAGCCTCTACGAAGGGCTGCTCGACCGCCGTTACGGGGTCAGCGCCGAGCTGGTCGCACTGTTGCGCCGCAGCCATGACTGCCTGGCCATCCTGCTCGACCAGTTGAAGGCGAACCAGCCGCTGGCGGCGGCCGATACCCTGATCAGCATCGTCCGCGATTTCCGCTCCAGCGGCGCGGCGATGGCCCACGCGCATCAGCTTCCGCCATCGGAAGTGTCGTCGGAGCCGGCCGAGGATGCCGCGCACAGCGTCGAGCCCGAAGCGGACACCGACGAACCGCTGGTCTTCGAAGCGGCACCGGAGGACACCCCGGCGTCCGCGCCGACCCCGAAGCCGGTGGTGGTCGAGGACGAACGCGACTACGAACTGGTGGACATCTTCCTCGAGGAAGGTTTCGACATCATCGACAGCGCCGGCGCCGCCTTGCAGCGTTGGATGGGCGATGTCGACAACAGCGTCGATCTGGAGGCCCTGCAGCGCGACCTGCACACCCTCAAGGGTGGCGCGCGGATGGCTGAGATTCGCGAGATCGGCGACCTCGCGCACGAACTGGAATTTCTCTACGAAGGCCTCTGCGGCGGACGCCTGCGTGCCAGCCAGCCGCTGTTCGGGCTGCTCCAGGCCTGCCACGACCGCCTTGCCGACATGCTCGAAGCGGTGCGCGAGCGCTCGGCCGTGCCGGGCGGCGGCGACCTCATCGAGGCGATCCGCCGATGGCGCGCCAATCCCGACGAGCAGCTCAGTGTGCCCACCAGCGTGCACTTGCAGCCGGCCCCGAGCCCTGTCGAGGAGGACGAGGGCGCCGAGGCGGAAATCCTCGACATCTTCCTCGAAGAGGCCGACGAGCTGCTGGAAGCCCTGGAAGCCGCGCTTGGTAGCTGGGAAGACAAGCCCAACGACAGCGAGCCGATCGATGAGATGCTCCGCGTGCTGCATACCCTTAAGGGCGGCGCGCGCCTGGCAGGCCAGATGACCCTCGGTAATCTGACCCACGCCCTGGAGCAGCGCCTCGGCGAGGCCCTGCTGCAGGGCGCGCCCTGGCCGCAGAGCCTGGTGCTGGATGTGCAGTCGGGTTTCGAGGGGTTGCAGAAGGAGGTCGACGGGCTGCGCCGGCGTCTGGCGCAGAGCGACGAGGCGGCCGGGCAGGCATCGACCGAGCCCGGCGGCGCGCTGGTGCTGGACGCGCCCATCGTGGCGGCCAGCCAGGCCTCAGGCGCGACCAGGGAGAACCGCGTGCTGCCGTTCGTCCGCCGTGCCCAAGAAGCCGCGCAGCAGGACAACGCGCGGCGCGGCCCGCAGGAGCTGGTCAAGGTGCCGGCCGAACTGCTCGAAGGGCTGGTCAACCTGGCCGGGGAAACCTCCATCTTCCGCGGGCGCGTCGAACAGCAGGTGAGCGACGTCGGTTTCACCCTCGGCGAGATGGAAGCGACCATCGAGCGGGTGCGCGACCAGTTGCGTCGGCTGGACACCGAAACCCAGGCGCAGATCCTCAGCCGCTACCAGGCCGAGGCCGAACGCGCCGGCTACGAGGATTTCGACCCGCTGGAGATGGACCGCCACTCGCAGTTGCAGCAGCTGTCGCGCGCGCTGTTCGAGTCCGCCTCCGACCTGCTCGACCTCAAGGAAACCCTGGCCGCGCGCAACCGCGACGCGGAAACCCTGCTGCTGCAGCAGGCGCGGGTCAACACCGAGCTGCAGGAAGGCTTGATGCGCACGCGCATGGTGCCGTTCGATCGCCTGGTGCCGCGGCTACGACGGATCGTCCGGCAGGTCGCCGGTGAGCTGGGCAAGCAGGTCGAGTTCGTCGTCGGCAACGCCGAGGGCGAGATGGACCGCAGCGTGCTCGAACGCATCGTCGCGCCGCTCGAACACATGCTGCGCAACGCCGTCGACCACGGCATCGAGAGCGCCGAGCGCCGTCAGGCGGCCGGCAAGCCGGCGCAGGGCACGATTCGCCTCAACCTCGGCCGCGAGGGGGGCGACATCCTCCTCACCCTGGCCGACGACGGTGCCGGCATCCGCCTCGAAGCGGTGCGCCGCAAGGCCATCGAGCGTGGGCTGATGAGCGAGACCTCGGAAATCTCCGATCACGACGTGCTGCAGTTCATCCTCGAGGCCGGTTTCTCCACCGCGGAGAAAGTCACGCAGATTTCCGGGCGTGGCGTCGGCATGGACGTGGTGCATTCGGAGGTCAAGCAGCTCGGCGGTTCGATGAGCATCGACTCGACGCCAGGCGAGGGCACGCGCTTCCAGATCCGCCTGCCGTTCACCGTGTCGGTGAACCGCGCGCTGATGGTCTATTCCGGCGAGGACCTCTACGCCATCCCGCTGAACACCATCGAGGGCATCGTGCGGGTCTCGCCGTACGAGCTGGAAGCCTATTACGCGCCCGATGCGCCGCGCTTCGAATACGCCGGCCAGCCTTACGAGCTGCGCTACCTCGGCGACCTGCTGAGCAACGGCCAGCAGCCCAAGCTGATCGGCCAGAGCCTGCCGCTGCCGGTGATCCTGGTGCGTTCGGCAGAGTATTCGGTGGCGGTGCAGGTGGACAGCCTGGCCGGTTCGCGGGAGATCGTGGTAAAGGGCCTCGGCCCGCAGTTCGCCGGCGTGCCGGGAATTTCCGGCGCGACCATCCTCGGCGACGGCCGCGTGGTGGTGATTCTCGACCTGCTGGCGACCATCCGCGCGCTGCAGGCGCGCCAGACGCACCTGTTACCGCACGGCAGCGGCCCGCTCGGCGGCGAAGTGGAAAGCGAACGGCCGGCGCTGGTGATGGTGGTGGACGACTCGGTCACCGTGCGCAAGGTCACCAGCCGCCTGCTCGAGCGCAACGGCATGAACGTGCTGACCGCCAAGGACGGCGTCGATGCCATCGCCCAACTGCAGGAGCAGAAGCCGGACATCATGCTGCTGGACATCGAGATGCCGCGCATGGACGGCTTCGAGGTGGCCACGCTGGTGCGCCACGACGAACGCCTGAAGGACCTGCCGATCATCATGATCACCTCGCGTACCGGTGAAAAACACCGCGAGCGGGCGATGGCCATCGGCGTCAACGAATACCTGGGCAAGCCCTATCAGGAATCGCTCCTGCTCGAGTGCATCCAGCAACTGGTCAAATCCCATGAGTGAGAAAGCGGCGGCGCGTATCGCCGTCATCGCCGACACCTCGCTGCAGCGTCACGTGCTGCAGCATGCGCTGGCCGGCAACGGTTATCAGGTAGTGCTGAACAGCGACCCGGCGCGCCTCGACGATGCCGCGCTGGATGCCTGCGAAACCGACCTCTGGCTGGTCGACCTGGCGCAGCAGTCGGAGGATTCCGCGCTGCTCGACAGCCTCCTCGAGCGCACCAACGCGCCGGTACTGTTCGGCGAGGGGCATGCTCCCGAACGGCATTCGGAACATTACCCGCGCTGGGAGCGCAGCCTGTTCGGCAAGCTCAAGCGGCTGATCGGCGACCCGGCGCAGGCGGTCGGCCCGAGCCTCGATGCGCTGCTTTCCGAGGCGCAGCGCCCGCCGCGCGTGGACCTGCCGCAGGCGCTGGCGCAGAGCCCGTTGCAGGCCGGCGAACCGGCGCGCCAGGTATGGCTGCTGGCCGCCTCGCTGGGCGGTCCGGCGGCGGTGAAGGCGTTTCTCGACGCCTTGCCGGGTGGCCTGCCAGTGGGTTTCCTCTACGCCCAGCACATCGACGCCGCGTTCGAGTCGCGCTTGCCGCAGGCGGTCGGCCGGCACAGCCAGTGGCACGTCAACCCGGTGCGCCCCGGCGACAGCGTGCGCTGCGGTGAAGTCGTGGTGGTGCCGATCGGCAACGAGCTGCGCTTCGACGAAGACAGCCTCATGCAGGTCTCGACCCAGAGCTGGCCCGAGCCCTACGCGCCGTCGATCGATCAGATGATGCTCAACCTGGCCCAGCAGTTCGGTCGCCATTGCGGCGTCATCGCCTTCAGCGGCATGGGCAGCGACGGCAGCGCCGCGGCGGCCTACGTGCGCCGCCAGGGCGCGGAAATCTGGACGCAACGCGCCGACACCTGCGCCTGCCCGAGCATGCCGGACAGCCTGCGCGAAGCCGGTTACAGCAGCCTCACCGGCGATCCCCGCGAGCTGGCCGGAGCCCTGGTGGCGCGCCTTGCCGAGGCCCTGAACTGATGTCCGCCCAGCCCTTCACCCCGTATTACCGGAGCCCGTCGCGATGAGCCAGGCCGTCATTGAACAGAACGGCGCCGCGAGCGTCACCGGACTGCTGCTGCCGCTGACCGACCGCACCCTGCTGGTGCCCAACGTGGCGCTGGCCGAACTCATCACCTATCGCGCCCCGCAGACCCAGGCCGGCATGCCGGCCTGGCTGCTGGGGCAGATCGCCTGGCGCGACCTGCGTCTGCCGCTGCTGTCCTTCGAGGCGGCGTCCGGGGGCGAGGCGAAGGTGGTTCCGGGCGCGCGCGTCGCCGTGCTCAACGCCATCGGCGGGCGCTCCCACGTGAAATTCATCGCGCTGTTGATCCAGGGCATTCCCCGCTCGCTGAAGCTTGATGCCAGCCTGCGTCGGGCCGACGCGCCGCTGGCGCCGCTGGAGCTGGACGTGGTCGAGCTGGGCGACGACCTGGCGAGGATTCCCGATCTCGCCGGGTTGGAGCAGAAGCTCGCGGATGCCGGCTTGATCTGAGGGTAGCGAGCGTTGTGCTCGCGGCTTCCTAGCCCTTGCCGCGGGTGCGGGTCAGGCCGTGCTCGGCATTCTTTTCCAGGTACTCGATGACCAGCCCGGCGACATCCTTGCCGGTGGTCACTTCGATGCCTTCCAGGCCCGGTGAGGAGTTCACCTCCATCACCAGCGGGCCGTGGTTCGAGCGCAGGATGTCGACGCCGGCCACCGAGAGCCCCATCACCTTGGCCGCTCGGATCGCCGTCATGCGCTCCTCCGGGGTGATCTTGATCAGGCTGGCGGTGCCGCCGCGGTGCAGGTTGGAGCGGAATTCGCCGGGAGCGGCCTGACGCTTCATCGAGGCGATCACCTTGTCGCCGACCACGAAGCAGCGGATGTCGGCACCGCCGGCCTCCTTGATGTACTCCTGCACCATGATGTCCTGCTTCAGGCCCATGAACGCCTCGATCACCGATTCCGCCGCCTTCTCCGTCTCGCAGAGCACCACGCCGATGCCTTGGGTGCCTTCCAGCACCTTGATCACCAGAGGCGCGCCGTTGACCATGCGGATCAGGTCCGGCACGTCGTCCGGTGAGTGGGCGAAGCCGGTGACCGGCAGGCCGATGCCCTTGCGCGAGAGCAGTTGCAGCGAGCGCAGCTTGTCCCGCGAGCGGCTGATCGCCACCGACTCGTTGAGCGGGAACACGCCCATCATCTCGAACTGGCGCAGCACCGCGCAGCCGTAGAAGGTCACCGAGGCGCCGATCCGCGGGATCACCGCGTCGAAGCCTTCCAACGGGCCGCCGCGGTAGTGGATCTGCGGCTTGTGGCTGGCGATGTTCATGTAGGCGCGCAGGGTGTCGATCACCTGCATCTCGTGACCGCGCGCCTGGCCGGCCTCCACCAGTCGTCGGGTCGAATACAGGCGCGGATTGCGCGACAGCACGGCGATCTTCATTGGGCACCGGGAGAAGTGAGTATCTGGGGTTTGTTGAGCAGGTAGGCGTGCGCGGGATTGACCAGCAATCGACCGTCGACCAGCGCTTTCGATCCCAACAGCACGCGATATCGCATGGTTTTCCTGCAGGTCAGGGTGAATTCCACCGGCCATGCCCGTTCACCCAGCGCGAGCAGGGTGCGGATCACGTAACGGGCCTGGGCCTGGCCATTGGAGCTCTTGATCGTCTTGCGCGTCACAATCGGCGCTTCGCAGCGGTGGCGCCGCTGCACCAGCGTGCCGATGTGCGCGTTGAAGCGTACCCAGCGTTCTCCGTCGCGCTCGAACTCGCTGATCTCGGTGGCATGCAGCGCGGAGGTGCTGGCGCCGGTGTCGATCTTCGCGCGCAGGCCGACGACACCCAGGTCGGGCAGGGCGATCCACTCGCGCAGGCCGGTCACGCAAAAGGCTTCGGGGCTATCCAAAGGCGGCTCCCTCTCAGGAAGGCGGCATTCTAGTGAGCCCGCATGACAACTGCACGCAGCGGGCTTACCGGTGGTTTACCGCAGGGGACATTTCATGGTGCGATGAACGCACCCTACACAATCGGAACCCGCATGAGCGAGAAAGACGACGACAAAGTGCGCCTGGACAAGTGGCTCTGGGCGGCCCGCTTCTACAAGACCCGCGCGCTGGCCAAGGCGGCCATCGAAGGCGGCAAGGTGCACTGCCGCGGCGAGCGCTGCAAACCGAGCAAGGAGCCGAAGATAGGCGAGGAACTGACCCTGCGCACCGGCTTCGACGAGCGCACGGTGCGCATTCTGGCGCTATCGGTGGTGCGCCGCGGCGCACCCGAGGCGCAGACCCTCTACGAGGAAACCGCCGAGAGCGTCGAGCGCCGCGAACAGGCCGCGGCGCAGCGCAAGGCCGGCAGTCTGGGTGTCACCACCGACGGCCGGCCGAGCAAGAAGCAGCGTCGTCAGCTGTTCACCTTCCGCGACAGCCACTGAGGTACTTCAGTCGCCGCGGACCAGCGCCATCCGGCCGATCATCGGCAGGCGCGCGAGCAGGGCGAACAGCGGCGCGGTGAGGCGTTCCAGGGCATGGCTGCAGTGGCTCGCGTAGGGCGTGCAGCAACCCCAGGCGATGGCCAGCAGGCTGAGGAACAGGCCGCCGACGAAGTCGTCCGAGCCCCAGTGCGCGCCGGCGACCAGGCGCGGCAGCATGAACAGCGTGGCCAGGCCCCAGATCACCAGCAGCCGCCAGCCGCGGGCGAAGAAGCTGAGGAACAGCGCCCAGAGCAGCAGCACCGAGGCGTGGTCGCCGGGGAAGCTGCGTTCGGATGCGTCCTTGAGCTCCCAGCGGTCCCAGTCCGGGAACAGCTCGCTCAGGCGCACGGCGCCGTCGATCACCAGCGACGGGCTGGCGTGCTGCCAGTCCAGCAGCTTGGCCAGTGCGGTGAATCCGGTGCGCACCAGCAACAGCAGGAGCAGGATCGCGACGAAGGCGAACAGCGCACGGCGCACTTCGTTGCCGGGGAACACCCAGCCGCGGTGCAGCAGGAAACTCAGCATGATCAGCCCGGCGGCGACGTCCATCGGCCGCAGGCTGCCAATCGCCCAGGTCTTCGCCCACCAGCCGCCGTCCGCCAATGGCGTGTTGAGCAGGCGGAATAACTGGTCGTCGAAGTGGTCCCACAACAGGCGGGTCGGTTCCCACACCCAGCTGGCCAGCAGCAGGGCGGCGAATAGATGGCAAAGCAGCAGCGGCCGCATGCGCCAGGAGGCGCGCAGTAACGTGGTCATTCGGTCATCTTCCCTAAGATAAAACCCGGGCGAGATGGTAGACCCGCGCTCAGGCCGCGCCAAGCCGCCCGGTCGGAATCTTGGATCGCCCCCGCTTTGCGCCTAGAATCGACGCCCTTTGCCGTCCCTAACCTGCGAGCGACGCCATGTCCGACTTCACTCAGCGCTTCATCTTCGACGACACCGACGTGCGCGGCGAGCTCGTCACTCTCGGCGACAGCTACCAGCACGTCCTCGCCAAGCACCCCTATCCCGAACCAGTCGCCCAGTTGCTCGGCGAGCTGCTGGCGGCCGCGGCGCTGCTGGTCGGCACGCTGAAATTCGACGGCCTGCTGGTGCTGCAGGCGCGCTCCTCCGGCGGCGTGCCGCTGCTCATGGTGGAGTGCTCCAGCGAGCGCCAGGTGCGCGGCATCGCGCGCTACCACGCCGAGCAGATCGCCGACGGCGCCGGGCTCGCCGAGCTGATGCCCGAGGGCATGCTGACGGTGACCATCGACCCGCGCGCCGGCCAGCGCTACCAGGGCATCGTCGCCCTGGACGGGATCAATCTGTCCGCCTGCCTGACCAACTACTTCGCCAATTCCGAACAGTTGCCGACACGTTTCTGGCTGTACGCCGATGGTCGGCGCTCGCGTGGCCTGCTGCTCCAGGCGCTGCCGCCGGATCGGTTGAAGGACGCCGAGGCCCGCGCCGCGAACTGGCGGCACCTGACCACGCTGGCGGACACCCTCACCGCCGAGGAACTGCTTGGCCTGGACAACCTCACCGTGCTGCACCGGCTGTATCACGAGGAGGCGGTGCGCCTGTTCGATCCGCTGGGTCTGGAATTCCGCTGCAGCTGCAACCGTCAGCGTTCCGCCAATGCGCTGGTCAGCCTCGGCCAGCAGGACGCGGAACGGCTGCTCGAAGAACACGGCGGCTCGGTGGAGATCGACTGCCAGTTCTGCAACCAGCGCTACCGCTTCGACAAGACCGACGTCGCCCAGCTGTTCGCCGGTGGCGGCAGTGGCGCACCTTCCTCGACCCGCCACTGATCGGCGGGGGCACCGCCTGAGCCCCGCCCGATGCCTGGCATCTGGACAAGCGGGTAGGGCGGGTGCCATAAAGGTGGCGCTGTCGTCCGTAGTGCCGTTTTGCTGGCGAATCCGGAAACTAACGGCAGCCGACGGGACTCTATACGCGTCGTTGCTACCGCTTCGCTCGCCAATCACGCGCGCCCGCCGGGCTCGCGAACCACGCCAGGGCGAAGCAGGACTGCACCAGGCTAGACCTTTGAACTGCCCCCAGAACCGGTGACGACTCCGACGAGGTTGCTGCCTCTGGGCGCGATACGGACGCCAACACGAATCCAGGGAAGACCATGGTCTGCCACCGCGACCCCCGTCGTTTCTGGCTCTGCGCCGCCGCCTCGCACTTGCAGCACATCCTCTGGCATAATCCGGCACACTTTTCTCATGCTGTAGCCGGGCAAAGAGTTCACTACAGATCGTTAGGAAGCATCCGGCTGAGACCAACGAGGACGCCATGAACCAAGCCATACAAGCCGTTTACACCGACATCAGCACGTCGCAGCTGGTCGAAGAAGCCATTCGCCGCGGCGAAGGCGAGTTGGCCGCCAATGGCGCGCTGGTGGTGAGAACCGGGCACCGCACCGGTCGCTCGCCGGCCGACCGCTTCATCGTGGACGAGCCCAGTACCACCGCCGACATCGGCTGGGGCGCGATCAACCGCAAGTTCCCGGCCGACAAGTTCGATGCCCTGTGGGACCGCGTGCAGGCCTTCTCCGACGCCCAGGACAGCTTCGTTTCGCATGTCCACGTAGGCTCGGCCGAGACCCACTACCTGCCGGTCAAGATGACCACTGCCACGGCCTGGCAGAACCTCTTCGGTCGTCAGCTGTTCATCGAACCCGCCGAGTACAACCCGTCCGGCAAGGACGAGTGGCAGGTCCTGAACGTCGCCAACTTCGAGTGCGTGCCCGAGCGTGACGGCACCAACTCCGACGGCTGCGTGATCCTCAACTTCGCGCAGAAGAAAGTCCTGATCGCCGGCATGCGTTACGCCGGCGAGATGAAGAAAGCCATGTTCAGCGTGCAGAACTTCCTGCTGCCGGCCGCCGACGTGCTGCCGATGCACTGCGCCGCCAACATCGGCGAGGAAGGCGACGTGACGCTGTTCTTCGGCCTGTCCGGCACCGGCAAGACCACCCTCTCGGCCGACGAAAGCCGCTACCTGATCGGCGACGACGAGCACGGCTGGGGCACCGGCGTGGTGTTCAACATCGAGGGCGGCTGCTACGCCAAGTGCATCGACCTGTCCGAGAAGAACGAGCCGGTGATCTGGAAGGCCATCCAGTTCGGCACCGTGCTGGAAAACGTCGTGCTCGACGACAAGCGCGTGCCCGATTACAGCGACGACAGCCTGACCCAGAACAGCCGTGCGGCCTACCCGCTGGAATACGTCGAGAAGCGCTCGCAGCAGAACCTCGGCGGCGAGCCGAACGCGGTGATCTTCCTCACCTGCGACCTGACCGGCGTGCTGCCGCCCGTGTCGATCCTCGACGAAGAGCAGGCGGCGTACCACTTCCTCTCCGGTTACACCGCGCTGGTCGGCTCCACCGAGATGGGCTCGGGCGCCGGCATCAAGTCGACCTTCTCCACCTGCTTCGGCGCGCCGTTCTTCCCGCGTCCGGCCGGCGTCTACGCCGAGCTGCTGATCAAGCGCATCCGCGCGTTCGGCTCCAAGGTCTACCTGGTCAACACCGGCTGGACCGGCGGCGGCTACGGGGTCGGCAAGCGCTTCAACATCCCGACCACCCGTGGCGTGATCGCGGCGATCCAGAGCGGCGCGCTGATCGGCGCCGAGACCGAGCAACTGCCGATCATCAACCTGCGCGTGCCGAAGGCCGTGCCGGGCGTCGAGACTCAGCTGCTCAACCCGCGCAACACCTGGGAAGACCAGAACGCCTACGACGAAGCGGCGAAGGGGCTGGCCAGCCTGTTCATCGAGAACTTCAAGAAGTTCGACGTTTCCGAGGCGATCAAGGCCGCCGGCCTGCAGCTGTAAGCGGTTCCGCGTCAGGAAAGGCCGCCTTCGGGCGGCCTTTTTCGTTGGCTTAGAAACCGCGGAATTCGGCGAACGCTTCCACGGCGATCCGGCTGGCGCGCAGGGCGTTCACCGGGGCGTCCGGGTCGGCGTAGCCCAGCGCCATGGCGCAATAGATCATCTCCTGCTCGGGCAGCGCGAAGTGGCGTTTCAGCGTCTCGCGCCCCTGCGCCCAGTACTCCTGCATGCAGGTGGACAGCCCGCGCTCCTGCGCGGCGAGGGCCAGGGTCTGCATGAACATTCCCAGGTGCGCCCACTGGCCGTGCCCCATGCGCGCGTCGATGACGAAGAACAGCCCGACTGGCGCGCCGAAGAATTCCAGGTTGCGGGCGAACTGACGGTAGCGCGCGGGCTTGTCGTCGCGGGCGATGCCGAGGGTCGCGTAGAGCGCCTCGCCGACCTCGTAACGGCGCTCGCGATAGGGCGACCAGAGCGGGTCCGGGTAGCCCCGTCGCTCGCCGACCTCGCCCTGCGGGTTGGCCTGCAGCGCGGCGCCCACCGCGTCGATCACTGCGCGGCGTTCGTCGCCGGCGACGGCGATGACCTTCCATGGCTGCAGGTTGCCGCCGGACGGCGCATGACGCGCCACGTCGAGAAGCTCGCGCAGCAGCGCTTCGGGCACCTCGGTGGGGGTGAAGGCGCGTATCGAGCTGCGCTGGCGGATGGCGTCGCTGACGTTCATGGCGTTGCTCCGGTGGATGAACCCTCATAGTGGCTGCGGCCACGCGGCTTTGCAGCGGCGGATGACCCGCGCGGGACGAGGCTCTGCTACCGTGCCGGCTGCCCTGCGCCGTGCGCCGTTTCCGCGCCGGCCGATCTACCGAGGTAAGCCATGATCGAACAGACCCTCGCCGACATCTTTGGCTACGACGGTTTCCGTCCGGGCCAGGAGGCCGCCATCCGCGCGGTGATCGACGGCCGTTCGGCGGCGGCGATCTTTCCCACGGGTTCCGGCAAATCGCTGTGCTACCAACTGCCGGCATTGCAGCTGCCCAACCTGACGCTGGTCGTCTCGCCCTTGCTGGCGCTGATGCAGGACCAACTGGCGTTCCTTCACCGCCACGGGATCGCCGCCGCCAGCATCGACTCGGCGCAGAGCCGCGAGGACGCCAGCGCGGTGATGGCGCGGGCAAAGTCCGGCGAGCTGAAGATCCTGATGATCTCGGTGGAGCGGCTGAAGAACGAGCGCTTCCGCCACTTCATCGGCCAGGTGCCGATCTCGCTGCTGGTGGTGGACGAGGCGCACTGCATCTCCGAGTGGGGCCACAACTTTCGCCCCGACTACCTCAAGTTGCCGGACTACGCGCGCCAGTTCGGCATTCCCCAGGTGCTGCTGCTGACCGCCACGGCGACGCCGCCGGTGATCGCCGACATGCAGGCCAAGTTCGCCATCGCCGCGGGCGACGTGATCACCACCGGCTTCTACCGGGCCAATCTCAACCTGCTGGTGGAACCGGTGGCCGGGCGCGACAAGCTGCGCCGGCTGGTCGACTGGCTCGGCGCCAAGGCCGGCGAGCCGGCAATCGTCTACGTCACCCAGCAGAAAACCGCCGAGCAGGTCGCCGCTCACCTCGGCGCCAGCGGCGTACCGGCCAGCGCCTACCACGCCGGCATGCCGTTTGATGTGCGCGAGGCGATCCAGCGGCAGTTCATGGACGGGCGGATCAACTGCATCGTGGCCACCATCGCCTTCGGCATGGGCATCGACAAGAGCGACATCCGCAACGTGGTGCACTTCGACCTGCCGAAATCGATCGAGAACTATAGCCAGGAGATCGGCCGCGCCGGCCGCGACGGGCACCCTTCGGATTGCCTGGTGCTGGCGAATCGCGACAGCCTCAGTGTGCTGGAGAACTTCGTCTACGGCGACACCCCGGAACTCGACGGCATCCGCGAGGTGCTCGAGGAAATCCGCCAGGCCGAAGGCGGCCAGTGGGAGCTGATGCTGGGCGCGCTGAGCGAGCAGAGCAACATCCGCCCACTGCCGCTGAAGACGTTGCTGGTGCAGCTGGAACTGCGCGGCATCATCGCCCCGCGCTACGCCTATTTCGCCGAGTACCGCTTCAAATACCTGATCGAGCCGGATGCCCTGCTGGAGAAGTTCGACGGCGAGCGCCGCCAGTTCGTCGAGGCCATCGTGCACAGTTCGGCTCGCGCGCGGACCTGGTGCACGGTGGATTTCGAGACGCTCTACAACCAGCACCGCGCCGAGCGCGGACGGGTGGTCAAGGCACTGGACTGGTTCCAGGAGCGTGGCTGGATCGAGCTGGAGAGCAAACAGATGACCGAAGTCTACGAACGGCTGCGCAGCGAGTTCGCCATCGATCGGCTCAGCGGCGAACTGCATGACTATTTCCGCCAGCAGGAAACCAGCGAGATTGCCCGCATCCACGCCATGCTCGAACTGTTCGCCAGCGATCGCTGCCTGAGCCAGCGCCTGGCCGCGTATTTCGGCGACGCGCAGGCGCCGCAGCAGTGCGGGCACTGCTCGGTATGCCGGGGACGGGTCGCGCGGCTGCCGGAATCGCCGGCGCTGCCGCCGCTGCAGGGCAGGGATTTCCACGCGCTGTGCGGCGCGTTCATCCAGCGCTACGAGGCGCTCAAGGGCAAGGCGCCGAGCAGCGAGACGCTGACCCGCTTTCTCTGCGGCATCGGCGCGCCGCTGTTCACCAAGCTCAAGGCGAAGGGCATCGGCGGCTTCGCTGCGCTGGACGAATACCCCTATGCGCGGGTGCGGAACTGGGCCGAAGCGCATGTCTGAGCGCCTTGCGGTCAATTCCTGAAACAAAAGCGCCCGTTACGGCGCCGCGAAGCGAACGGCAGGCGGCCATACTCAAGGGCCTACCGTGCGCCTTCCTCGGGAGGCCTTCCCTCGCAATATGCCCGGAGGCTGCTCATGCCCACGCGTCGCCAGTTCGTCCAACGGTCATCCCTTCTCGCTGCCATGGCCGGCCTCGCGCCGCTGCTGCCGGCCTCGGCCTTCGCCGCCGATGAGCTGATGATGCGCAGTATCCCGTCTTCCGGGGAGCGCCTGCCGGTGATCGGCCTGGGCACCTCGCGGACCTTCAACGTCGATCCCGCCTCCGGCGAGATGAGCGGGCTGCTGGAGGTGATGAAGACCTTCGTCGAGGGCGGTGCGCGGCTGATCGATACCGCGCCCAGCTACGGCGATGCCGAGGCGGTGACCGGTGAACTGGTGAAACGCGTCGGTGCGCGCGACAAGGTATTCCTCGCCACCAAGGTCTCGTCCACCGGTCGCGAGGCCGGACAGCGCCAGATCGAGGCCAGCTTCAAGGCGCTGCAAACCGAGAAGATCGACCTGATCCAGGTGCACAACCTGCAGGACACCGTCACCCAGCTGGGCCTGCTGCGCGAGCTGAAGGAGCAGGGGCGGATTCGCTACATCGGCATCACCCACTACGTCGAATCGGCCCATGACGACCTGATCGCAGTGCTGCAGAAGGAAAAGGTCGACTTCGTCCAGTTCAACTATTCGGTGGCCGCGCGCAATGCCGAGAAGCGGCTGCTGCCGTTCTGCGCCGAGCATGGTATTGCCACACTGATCAACCGCACCTACGGCGCCGGCCAGCTGTTCGCGCGGGTCAAGGGCAAGGCGCTGCCGGGCTGGGCGGTCGCCGAGCTGAGGGTCGGTTCCTGGGCGCAGCTGATGCTCAAGTTCGTGCTCGCCGACCCGGCGGTGACCGCCGTGATCCCCGCCACTTCCAACCCGCGCTACATGGCCGACAACCTGCTTGCCGGTCAGGGCCGCCTGCCGGATGCCCGGCAGCGCGAGCAGATCGCCGCCGAGTTCGCCTGATGCGGTTTGCTGCCGCCGTTGCGCGCTGGCCGACCATCCGCCCGGCGCGCCATCGTTCACCGTGACGCGGGCGTAACGCCCAGGCCGCCCCGGCCTATGGCCCGAAGCCCATGGCGCACGGGGCCTCGACAACACGGGAATCTCCATGTCCGACCATCCCCTGACGCGGCGGCTGTCCACTGCCATCAACGCCCGTCCCGGCGAACTGCTGCCGGCGCTGGCCGGCTTCGGCCTGTTCTTCTGCCTGTTCAGCGGCTACTTCATGCTGCGCCCGATCCGCGAGGCGATGGGTATCCAGGGCGGTGTGGACAACCTGCAATGGCTGTTCTCCGCCACCTTCGTGGTGATGCTGATCGCCGTGCCTGCGTTCGCCTGGCTCAACTCGCGCGTTCCGCGCAGTCATTTCATCGACTGGGTCTACGGCTTCTTCTGCCTCAACCTGCTGGCCTTCGCCGCGCTGTTCGCCGCGCACAGCGACAGCGTGTGGATGGCGCGGGCGTTCTACGTGTGGATATCGGTCTACAACCTGTTCGTCGTCTCGGTGGCCTGGAGCCTGATGGCCGACGTGTTCGATTCGCCGCAGGCCAGGCGCCTGTTCGCTTTCATCGCCGCCGGTGCCAGTGTCGGCGGGCTGGTCGGCCCGGCGCTTGCCGCGTTGCTGGTGGACATGCTCGGCCAGGCCGGGCTGGCGCTGCTGTCCGCCCTGCTGCTGGGCGCGGCGCTGCTGCTCAAGCACTACCTGATGACCTGGCGCGAGCGTGGCGGGGCCGGGCGCCCGGGTGCGCAGGCGGCGGAAAGCCCGCGGCGGCCGGTGGCCGGGAATCCGTTCAGCGGCATGCTGCGGGTAATCCGTTCGCGCTATCTGCTCGGGGTCTCGGGGTTCGTCATCCTGCTCGCCACGGTGAGCACCTTTCTCTATTTCGAGCAGGCGCGACTGGTCGCCGAGCTGTTTCCCGATCGCCACGAGCAGGTCCGCGTGTTCGGCCTGATCGACTTCGTCGTGCAGGCCGGCGCGCTGCTCGCCCAGGTGTTCGTCACCGGCCGCGTCGCCCAGCGCTTCGGCATGCGCGCGCTGCTGACGCTGGTGCCGGCGCTGCTCTGCCTCGGCTTCGTCGGCCTGGCGCTGGCGCCGACCTTCGCCATGCTCGCCGGGCTGATGATCGTGCGGCGCATAGGCGAGTACGCCTTCGTCCGCCCCGGCCGGGAAATGCTCTTCGCGCCGCTGGACGCGCAGAGCAAGTACAAGGCTAAGAACTTCATCGACACGGTGGTTTACCGCGGCGGCGACGCCATCAGCGGCTGGGCCAAGAGCCTGCTCGATCTGCTCGGCCAGGGCGCGGTGCTGGTGGCGCTGGTCGGCGCCGTGTG
The DNA here is from genome assembly GCF_002364635.1 of Pseudomonas sp. UBA3153. NCBI lineage: Bacteria > Pseudomonadati > Pseudomonadota > Gammaproteobacteria > Pseudomonadales > Pseudomonadaceae > Pseudomonas > Pseudomonas sp. UBA3153. The sequence continues at coordinate 40,786 of NZ_DEYR01000061.1, read as the reverse complement.
CGCGGCGCTATGGGGCGCGCTCGGCTGGTACCTCGGCGAAAGAGCCGATCTCGACGCACGCAAGCCGCCGCGCCAGAGGCCTGCAGGTCGAATGTGACGGTTTGATGAAGATTGCCGTGGCCGGCTACCGCCTCCCGCGCCGCGCGGATACGCTCGCTCGCAGCGTGCCACCGCGCAGCGAACTCACGGGGGAATCATGTCGTTTCGAATCCATGCCCGACGCCACGCCGACGACGAGGTGCGGCGGGTCGCCAGGGAACGTATCGCCGAGGCCGTCGCCGCGCTGGACAGCGGCACGCCCAGCGGCGTGCACGATGCGCGCAAGCGGCTCAAGGAACTCCGCGCGCTGTTGCGCCTGGTGCACAAGCCGCTCGGCAAGAAGCTCTTCACCCGCCACAACCGCCAGTTCCGCGACATCGGCCAGCAGCTGTCGAGCCTGCGCGATGCCACGGCGATGGTCGAATGCTGGGATGCGCTGGTCGCCGAGGACCCCCGGCGTTTCTCCAGCGCGGCGATGAAGCGCGTGCGGGCGCGGTTGCAGGCTCGGGTGGCGGATATCGCGCCGGATCAGCCGCAGGCCCATGCCGAGCTGCTCGCCAGCCTCGGGGCGGCGAGCGAAGCGGTGGCCGACTGGCCGCTGCGCGCGCAGGGCTTCGCGCTGTTCAAGGCCGGGGTGCTGCGTACCTGCCAGGAGGGGCGCCGGGCGATGAAGGCGGTGCAGCAGAAGCGCAGCGACGAACTGCTCCACGAATGGCGCAAGCGGGTCAAGGATCACTGGTATCAGACGCGCCTGCTGCGCGATGCCTGGCCGGCGCTGCTCAAGGCCCGGCAGAAGAGCCTGGAAACCCTCGCCGGCTACCTGGGCGACGATCACGACCTGGCAGTGTTGCACCTGTTGCTCGAGGAACAGCCGGCGCTGTTCGGCGCGCCCAATACGCGCAAGACCATCGCCCTCGCTGTCGAGGCGCGCCGCCGGCAATTGTTCGACGAGGCCCTGGAGCTTGGCGCGCGGCTCTACGCCGAGAAGCCCGAGGGGCTCGCAGAGCTGTGGTCGAGCTACTGGAAGATCGCCAGCAAGGCACCCAAGTCTGCCTAGCTGCATCAGGTCTGAATTATCGGGTCGCTCGATGCTTTCCATCGGCAAAAGACGGTGGATTGCCGGCGCGCCGCTGCCTAGCATGAGCGCCCGTTCTCGTTCGTTCCGGAGTCCATATGCACATAGAAGAAGCGATCACCACCCGCCGCGCCGTCAAGGGCTACGATCCGGCCTTCGTCCTCAGCGCGGAGGAGAAGAACGACCTGCTGCGCCTTGCGCTGTTCGCCCCTTCGGCGTTCAACCTGCAGCACGTCCGCCTGGTGGAAGTCAGCGATGTCGCCCTGCGCGCGCAGATCCGCGAAGCCGGCTGGGGCCAGGCGCAAATGACCGATGCCTCGATGCTGGTGGTGGTCTGCGCCCAGGTCGACAGCTGGGAGAAGAACGTGAAGCGCGTCTGGGAAGGCGCGCCGCCGGAAGTGCAGGACTACATGGCCGGCGCCATCGACGCCTACTACCGTGACAAGCCGCAGGTGCAGCGCGACGAAACCATGCGCAGCTGCGGGCTCATGGCGCAGACGCTGATGCTCGCCGCGCGCGGCAAGGGCCTCGACTCCTGCCCGATGGACGGCTTCGACTTCGACGCCGTGGCCAAGCTGATCCGTCTGCCGGCCAACCACGTGATCGGCCTGATGGTCGCCATCGGCAAACAGACCATCGAACCCAAGCCGCGCATCGGCAAGCTGCCGTTCGACGAGGTGGTGCTGCGTAACCACTTCTAGACGATCCCCTGCGCGCCGGTCTTGCCGCGTGGAAAGGCGAATCGCCAGCCGGAGCGGCTTCTCGTCGACCTGCACTGCGAAAAGGCGCGCCCCGGGCGCGCCTTTTTCGTCGATGGCGCGAATCCGTCCGTTTGCGGCGCTCATGGCTTCTTACGATTTCCCGTCCGGCAGAGCATGATCGGGGTGAACCTCGACGCTCCCGCGAGCCTCGAAAAGAGAAGTACACAAGAAACGAGGAAATTTCATGCAGGTTCAAGTGAACAGCAATCAGATCGTAGCGAGTGCTTCCGTTCAGGATTGGGTCAGCGCAGCCGTGTTGGGGCGACTCGACCGATTCGAGGATTTCCTTACCCGCGTCGAAGTCCACCTCAGCGATGAGAACGCCAAGAAGGCCGGCGCCGACGACAAGCGTTGCCAGATCGAAGTGCGTCCGAAGGGCCACCAGCCGCTTTCCGTGACCCACAAATCCGAATCCATGAACCAGGCGGTGGATGGCGCCGCGGAAAAGATGCGCCATGCGCTCGAACATTTGATGGGCCGCCTCGATGCCAAGTCGGTCTCCACCGGGCATCTGGCCGATCCGCTTCTGGAGGAAGAGTCCGGGCAGGTTACCGACGCGCTGTTGCAGGAGGAATTCCTCGCCAAACAGGAAGCGCTCGGCAAGGACTGACTTGCGCTCGGCCTTCCTGCTGCGACGTGCGCCCGCCCCGAAAGGCGGGCGCTTTCGTTCTGGCCGGTCAGCGCGCCGGCAGCGGCTGCATGAACGGCGCGAGCGGCGCCTGGCGTTGCTCGGCGATGGCTTTCAGCCGCGCCACCTCGTTGTCGGCCAGGCAATAGGTGGCACCATTCGCCAGTTCCACCTCGATGCCGATGAAGCCCGCATTGATCGCCGACCAGGGGCAGGCGAACGGGTGGATGGCCCGGCCCTGCAAGGTGATCGGCCCGCTGTTCATCGCCACACCCAGATCCCCGCCGCTCAGGGTCAACGCGCCCAGTTGCAGCTGGCGGCCCTGGTCGTAGCGAAACAGCAGTGCGCTGACGGTACGCTGGCGACCACGGAAGTTGCACAGGTAGAGGATGAAGCCCGGCCCCGGAGCGCGCAGGTTGGCGCCGGCCGTGTCGACGCGCCCGCCCTGGGCGGGTAACTGCGTGGTGATCAGGATAGGCTGCTCCCGGCGGAGCTGCGAGACGTACCGGAGCGCCCACGCAGCGCCTGCCGACAGGACGAAAATCAAAATCGTGATCGACGTCTGGGTCATCTGGACGAACCTTCCTGAGCGGACGAACTCGGCTTTGTGCAGGCTGCGAAGAACCTGTCGGTGAGCGCCGGGTGAGCCTGTGTGGGACATTTCGGCGCGCAGGATATAGACGGGCTTGGCAAATGGCCAGTACGCAGATCAAGTCAGTGGTGCACGTAGAAAACATCCGCGGCCGGCATGGGTGCCGGCCGATTCGAAGGGGCGCCAGCGGCCGCCGGCCCCCGTCAGCCGATGCTGAATGCCGAGGCGTGGCGGTGCGGGAGCAGGCGGGCGATCGACTTGATGCGTTGCACTTCGGAATTGGGCAGGCGGAGCACGCTGCCATCGTCCAGTTCGGCCTCGATCCCGTCGAAATCCTCGCCGATCGCTTCCCACGGGCAGTCGATCGGCACGATGGCGAGCATCCTCAGGCAGATTGGCTGCTGCGGGTCGATCAACGTCGGAATGTCGTCGGCGTCGATCCTGATCTCGCCCAGGCGCAAACGGTCATGCCGCTGATTGCGCAGCATCAGGTCCTGCACCGTCTCCGGCTGCTCGCCGAAATTGCAGAGATAGAGGGTGAAACCCTTGGTGCCGGCGGCGGAACGGCGGGCGCCGTATTGGGAAACCAGGGGGAAGTTGGTGGTCAGCACCATGGCGCGGGGATTGAGCGGCACCAGCAACTGCCTCCACATCACCAATGCCACGAAAATCAGCAGTGCCCAAGTCGCTAACGCAAGGGGAATGGCGTCCATTGGATGATTCCTTACAGCGTGAATCCGGTTATGCCGGCTGGGGGCATCCTTATTGTGTTTCGTCGCCGGTACCGATAGCGCGCAGCGTAGTACCAGATTGCCGAAACGGCTAGTGCAGAGCGCTCGCTGCAGGTTCGCGGTGCGACAAAACGGCCCTTCGCGATGCTGCAACTCAGGTCGTGGGCGGCGTAGGAGGCGATATTCATCGTCTTGATACGACTTATCAGAACGGCGGATTTGAAAAATAGTGCGCTGCTGACCGGCTTCGACCGTGCCCGTTTCCATTCCTGCCACTCATCCGCGGGAGCGGTCGTCGGGCCGTCCAGGCTGTCCACCGAACAACAAGAGGACGTTTCATGAGCACTTATTCTCTCCAACTGGCCGCCGTGATCGGCGCCGGAACCATGGGCCGCGGGATCGTCATGAGCCTGGCCAACGCCGGCGTGCAGGTGCTCTGGCTGGACAACAATCCGCAGATGCTCGAGCAGGCGCTCGGCGTGGTCGCCGACACCAACGCGCACAACGTGCGCCAGGGCCGCATCAGCGAAGCCGAGGCGGCCGAGCGCCTGGCACGGGTGCGTGCGGTGGACGGCTACGCCGCGTTGGCGGACGCCGACCTGGTGATCGAGGCGGTTTACGAGAACCTCGAACTCAAGCAGAGCATTTTCCGCGAGCTGGACAAGACCCTGAAGCCGACGGCGATCCTCGCCAGCAACACCTCGGCGCTGGACATCGACGCCATCGCCGCCGTCACCGCGCGGCCCGAACAGGTGCTCGGCCTGCACTTCTTCAGCCCGGCGCACATCATGAAGCTGCTGGAAATCGTGCGCGGCGCGCGTACCGACAAGGCGGTGCTGCAGGCCGCCGTCGAACTCGGCCAGCGCATGGGCAAGGTCAGCGTGGTGGCGGGCAACTGCGACGGATTCATCGGCAACCGCATGCTCGCCACCTACGTGCGCGAGGCGCGGGCGATGCTGCTCGAAGGCGCCTACCCGCATCAGGTGGACGCCACGCTGCAAGGGTTCGGTTTCGCCATGGGGCCGTTCCGCATGTACGACGTGGTCGGCATCGACCTCGAATGGCGCGCCCGCCAGCTGGCCGGCGAAGGCCAGGACGCCGCCGAGGTGCAGGTCGACAACCGTCTCTGCGAGCTCGGCCGCTTCGGCCAGAAGGCGCGCATGGGCTACTACCGCTACGCCGAAGGCAGCCGCCAGGCCGAACACGACCCCGAGGTCGACGCGCTGGTGCTGGAGGTGTCCGAGTCCCTCGGCTACACGCGCCGGGAGATCGGCCCCGAGGAAATCCTCGAGCGCTGCCTGCTGGCGCTGGTCAACGAAGGCGCGAAGATCCTCGACGAGGGCATCGCCGCCAGCAGCCATGACGTCGACCTGGTCTACCTCAACGGCTACGGTTTCCCGGCCGACAAGGGCGGCCCGATGAGCTGGGCCGATGGCCAGGGGCTGGCCTCGATCCGCGACCGCCTGGATGACCTGCGCGCGCGTTTCGGCGACCACTGGCAGCCGGCCGCGCTGATCGATCGCCTGGCCGCCTCCGGGCAGCGTCTGAGCGACGTGAAGGAGGGCCGCGCATGAACTACCAGGCTCCCCTGCGCGACATGCGCTTCGTGCTGCACGAACTCTTCGACGTCACCGGGCATTGCGAACAGCTTGGCAATGGCCTGGACCGCGAGCTGATCGACGGCGTGCTGGAAGAGGCCGCGCGCTACACCGGCGAGGTGGTGGCGCCGCTCAATCGGCACAGCGACGAGGAGGGTGTCAGCCTCGTCGACGGCGCGGTGACCACACCGCAAGGCTTTCGCGAGGCCTACGCGCAGTTCGTCGAAAACGGCTGGGCGAGCATGACCGGACCGCAGCAGTACGGCGGCCAGGGCTTTCCGCAACTGGTGGCGTGCAATTTCCACGAGATGCTGATGGGCGCGAGCCTGTCGTTCCGCATCTATTCCGGGCTCACCGAGGGCGCTGTGCTGGCGCTGTACAAGCACGGCAGCGAGGCGCTCAAGGACGCCTACCTGGAGAAGATGGTGAGCGGCAGCTGGACCGGCACCATGTGCCTCACCGAGCCGCAGGCCGGCACCGACCTGGCGCTGCTGCGCACCCGCGCCGAGCCGCAGGCGGACGGCAGCTACCGGGTCAGCGGCAGCAAGATCTTCATCAGCGGCGGCGAGCACGACATGAGCGAGAACATCGTGCACCTGGTGCTCGCCCGCCTGCCAGACGCGCCGCCCGGCGTGAAGGGCATCAGCCTGCTGCTGGTGCCCAAGTTCATCGCCAACCCGGACGGCATGCCCGGCGCACGCAACGCGCTGTCCTGCGGCGCCATCGAACACAAGATGGGCATCAAGGGCGCGGCGACCTGCGTGATGAACTTCGACGGCGCCACCGGCTGGCTGGTGGGCGGCGCCAACCAGGGCCTGGCCTGCATGTTCACCATGATGAACGACGCGCGCTTCCAGGTCGGGCTGCAGGGCCTGGGCGTCGCCGAACAGGCCTGGCAGGGCTCGCTCGCCTACGCCCGCGAACGCCTGCAGTCGCGCGGCCTGGCCGGCGCGCAACAGCCGGACAAGGCGGCCGATCCGATCATCGTCCACCCGGATGTGCGGCGCATGCTGCTGACCCAGAAGACCCTGGTCGAAGGCAGCCGCATGCTCGCCGCCTACACCGCGCGCCAGCTCGACCTGGAGCACGGCCACCCGGACGAGGCGGCGCGCAAGGCCGCTGGCCGGCGCGCCGCCCTGCTGATCCCGATCGTCAAAGCGTTCTTCACCGACATGGGCCAGGAGGTCGCCAGCCTCGGCGTGCAGATCTACGGCGGGCACGGCTACATCCGCGAGTGGGGCATGGAGCAGCTGATGCGCGACAGCCGCATCACCCAGCTCTACGAGGGAACCAACGGCATCCAGGCGCTGGACCTGATCCGCCGCAAGCTGCTCGGCGACGGCGGCGCGGAGATCGCGGCGCTGCAGGACGAACTGCTCGCCGCCTGCGAAGCCCCCGCCGGGCGTCCGGCGCTGGCCGCGATGGCGGCCAGCGTGCAGACGCGGTTGCTGGAGTGGCGCGAGCTGAGCGCCCACGTGCTGGCCATCAGCGCGCGCAACCCGCAGGAAATCGGCGCCACCTCGGTGGACTTCCTCGCCTACTCGGCCTACACCCTGCTCGGCGCGCTCTGGCTGCAGGCCGCAACCCGGGCGCAGGAGGCGCTGGACGGCGGCAGCGGCGAGGTGGCGTTCTACCAGGCCAAGCTGCACAGCGCGGACTTCTACCTGCGCCGCGTACTGCCGCGCGCCAGCATGCACCGCGAGGCGCTGCTCGGCGGTGCGGACTGCCTGATGGCGCTGTCGGAGGCGGATTTCGCCTTCTGATCCAACGCGCCCGGCGTCACCGCCGGGCGCTGCGTGCGTCCCATCACAAGAAAGAAGGAGCCCCCCATGCAACCCTTCAGTTTCGCCACCACCGCCCAGTTGATCTGCGAGAGCGGCGCCGCGCGCCGGCTTGCCGCCCTCTGCCGCGAACGCGGCGCGCGCTCGGTGCTGATCGTCACTGACCCAGGCATCACCCGCTTCAAGCTGCTCGACGGCGTGCTGCACGGCTTCGCCGAGGAGGGGGTCGCCGTGGCGGTCTTCGACCAGGTGCTCGCCGATCCACCGGAAGCGGTGGTGCTGGACGCCGTGGCGCGGGCCAGGTCGTTGCAGGCCGAGCTGATCGTCGGCTTCGGCGGCGGCAGCTCGATGGACGTCGCCAAGCTGGTCGCGCTGCTCGCCCATCCCCAATGCACCCAGGAACTGGCCGATCTCTACGGCGTCGGCAATGCGCGTGGCCAGCGCCTGCCGCTGATCCAGGTGCCCACCACCGCCGGCACCGGCTCGGAGGTGACGCCGATCTCCATCGTCACCACCGGCGAGACGACCAAGATGGGCGTGGTCTCGCCGCTGCTGCTGCCGGACCTGGCCCTGCTCGACGCCGAGTTGACCCTCGGCCTGCCTCCGGCGGTGACCGCCGCCACCGGCATCGATGCCATGGTGCATGCCATCGAGGCCTACACCAGCGCGCACAAGAAGAACCCGCTGTCCGACCTGCTCGCCCGCGAGGCGTTGCGCCTGCTCGCGGCCAACCTCGGCGAGGCGGTGCACAACGGGCAGAACCGCGAGGCACGCCAGGCCATGTTGCTGGGCGCCTGCCTGGCTGGCCAGGCGTTCGCCAACTCGCCGGTGGCCGCGGTGCACGCGCTGGCCTATCCGCTGGGCGGGCATTTCCACATTCCCCACGGGCTGAGCAACGCGCTGGTGCTACCGCACGTGCTGCGCTTCAATGCGCCGGCGGCCAGCGCGCACTACGCCGAACTGGCGCCGCTGCTGCTCGGCGAGCGGCTGCAGGCCGGCAGCGCGGAAAGCCTGGTGGAGCAGTTCATCGCCGAACTGGCGGCGCTGAATGCGCGCCACGGGCTGCCCAGCCGCCTGCGCGATGCGAACGTCCCCGAGGCGATGCTCGAACGCCTGGCGGCCGATGCCATGCTGCAGACCCGCCTGCTGGTGAACAACCCGCGCGAAGTCAGCGAAGTCGACGCCCTGGCGATCTACCGGGCCGCCTACTGACCGCCATACCGACAAGGATTCCCCATGCCACAGCCGCAGCACCTTCGCGCCGACTACCGGCACTTCCAGCCGGTGACCACGCGCTGGCACGACAACGACCTCTACGGCCACGTCAACAACGTCGTCTACTACAGCTACTTCGACAGCGCGGTGAACACCTTCCTGATCGAGCGCGGCGGGCTGGATATCCACGCCGGCCAGGTGGTGGGCTTCGTGGTCAGCTCCAGCTGCGACTACTTCGCCTCCATCGCCTTTCCCGAGCGCATCGAGGTCGGCCTGAGGGTCGCCCGGCTGGGCAACAGCTCGGTGCAGTACGAACTGGCGGTGTTCAAGGGAGGCGAGGATGAAGCCTGCGCCGCCGGGCGTTTCGTGCATGTCTTCGTCGACCGCCAGTCGAACCGCCCGGTGCCGATTCCCGACACCCTGCGCGCCGCGCTGGAGGGGTTGCTGGTCGGTTGAAATGACTTGTTGCCAAGTCGCAGGGAACGCCAGGGGGGCCGCCGCGTACTATTCTTCGGACCTTTCGGAGAGCCTCAATGGAATACCTGCAGCAACTCGTCAGCGACCCCGCCGCCTGGGTGGCGCTGGCCACCCTGGTCACCATGGAAATCGTGCTCGGCATCGATAACCTGGTGTTCATCTCGATACTCACCAACAAGCTCCCCGAACACCAGCGTACCAAGGCCCGTCGCCTCGGCATCGGCATGGCGCTGGTATTGCGGCTTGGATTGCTCGGCACCGTCGCCTACATCGTCCAGCTTACCGAACCGGTGTTCGAGGTGTTCGGCCAGGCGTTCTCCTGGAAGGACATGATCCTCATCGCCGGCGGCCTGTTCCTGCTGTGGAAGGCGACCAAGGAAATCCACCACTCGGTGGACCCGGAGCCGGAAGGCGACCTGTTCACCGGCAAGGTCGCCAGTATCGGCTTCACCTCGGCCATCGTGCAGATCCTGGTGCTCGACCTGGTGTTCTCCATCGACAGCATCATCACCGCCGTCGGCATGACCGAGCACATCCCGATCATGGTGATCGCGGTGGTCGCCGCGGTGACCGTGATGCTGCTCGCCGCCGACCCGCTGGCGCGCTTCATCGGCAACAACCCGACGGTGGTCATGCTGGCGCTGGGCTTCCTGATCATGATCGGCATGACGCTGATCGCCGAAGGCTTCGGCGCCCACGTGCCGAAGGGCTACCTGTACGCGGCGATGGCGTTCTCGGCACTGATCGAGGCGCTCAACATGCTGGCCCGTCGTGCTCGGCGCAAGCGCTCCGACACACCGTCCTGAGGGGCAACAGCGCGGAGCCATCCGGCTCCGCTGCCGGTGCAGCCATTGCCTCGCGTGGTTGTCCAAGGCGTATCCGCCCACGGAGACGCCCGATGAAAGTCCTTCTCGCCTGCCTGCTCTGCCTGCCTTGCGCTGCCGCCTTCGCACAAACGCCCGCGCCGGGTTCGCCCGGCACAGCGACGCCGCAGCCCTATGTCCATCCGGCGCCGCAGCCCCGGCCCGCCGATCCCGGCAGGCCTGCCCTGTTCAAGCGCCCGCAGCCGACCGGCAACCCCGCCCCGCCGGCTAATCCTGCTCCCCCACATGAACAACCTCGGGCGCCTGTGGATAGAAAGCCCAATTCGTGATCGATCAATAAACGTACAGTCCGCGCTAAGCCCCGTCACCAGCGGCCTGCAGCCGGGGCCACACAGCTTGTCCACAGCCGGTTGCACAGGCGTTGTGCAAAAGTTCGATGGCAACTCGTTGAAATCGCTCAAAAAACGTACGGGTGGCGGGAAGCGGCGCAGGCCCTGGGCTGGCGGCGGGTCTGTACAGCTTATCCACAGCGCCATCCACGCGCGCTGTGGGTAAGCCGGACGCAGGGGTTTAGCTGAAGACCGGGCGGAAGAAGCTGCGTTCGTAGCTGACGATGCAGCGGGTTTCCTCGGCATAGCGAAAGGCGGCCTGGCATTCGGCGTCGGCGAGGGAGCGCTCGCGGTAGGTTTCGTAGGCGGCCAGCGAGGGAAAGCTGAACATCGCCAGGGCGACGTTGCTGGCGCCTTCGCTGGGCAGGAAGTAGCCGTGGTGGGCGCCGCCGAATTTCTCCACCAGCGGTATCCAGAGTTTGCCGTAGTGCTCGAATTCCGCGAGCTTGTACGGATCGATGAGGTAACGCAGGTAGCAGGTGATCATGGCGCTGGGTTGTCCTTGGGCGTGTCGATGAAGACCAGGCGATTGCCGAACGGATCGTGGAGCGTCAATTCGCGGGTTTCCCAGGGCGTCTCGACGATGCCCGGGCGGGCGAAGCCGTAGTCCTTCGCCTGGAGTTCGGCGTGCAGCGCAGGCAGATCGGCGCAGGCGATCCGCAGGGCCGCGCCGGGACAGGCGTCGCCGTGGTGTTCGGAAAGGTGCAGCAGGCAGCCGTCGCGCGACAGCTGCATGTACAGCGGCAGCGCCGGCTCGAAGCGGTGTTCCCAGTCGACGGAAAAGCCCAGGTAGTCGAGGTAGAACGCCCTGGCCTTGGCCTCGTCGAAGCTGCGCAGGATGGGCACCGGCGAGCCGAGCGTGGCCGCCATCATAGACCGCCGACCACGTCGCGGATGTCGCGGGCCAGCTCGTCCACCCGCTCCATCTGCGAATCCCACGAGCACATGAAGCGCGCGCCGCCGCTGCCGATGAAGGTGTAGAAGCGCCAGCCGCGGTTGCGCAGGGCTTCCAGTGCCGGCTCGGGCATCTGCAGGAACACGCCGTTGGCCTCGACCGGGAACATCAGCCGGACGCCGGGCACGTCGGCGACGCATTCGGCCAGGCGCCGCGCGCAGGCATTGGCGTGTTCGGCATGGCGCAGCCAGGCGCCGTCCTGCAAAAGGCCGACCCAGGGCGCGGAGAGGAAGCGCATCTTCGAGGCCAGCTGGCCGGCCTGCTTGCAGCGATAGTCGAAGTCTTCGGCCAGGTCGCGGTTGAAGAACAGGATCGCCTCGCCGACCGCCATGCCGTTCTTGGTGCCGCCAAAGCAGAGCACGTCGACGCCGGCCTTCCAGGTCAGCTCGGCCGGCGTGCAGCCGAGGAACGCGCAGGCGTTGGAGAAGCGCGCACCGTCCATGTGCAGGTGCAGGCCGAGTTCGCGGCAGGTGGCGCTGATCGCGCGGATTTCCTCGGGGCGATAGACGCTGCCGACCTCGGTGGCCTGGGTCAGGGTGACCACGCGGGGTTTCGGGAAGTGGATGTCCTGGCGCTTGTTGGCGATCAGGCGCACCGCCTCCGCGCTCAGCTTGCCGTCCGGGCTGGGCGCCACCAGAAGCTTGGAGCCGTTGGAGAAGAACTCCGGCGCGCCGCATTCGTCGGTCTCGACGTGGGCGGTCTCGGAGCAGATCACGCTGTGGTAGCTCTGGCACAGCGCGGCCAGGGCCAGGGAGTTGGCGGCGGTGCCGTTGAAGGCGAAGAACACCTCGCAATCGGTCTCGAACAGCGCACGGAAATGGTCGGCGGCGCGCGCCGTCCACTCGTCGTCGCCGTAGGCGCGGGCATGGCCCTGGTTGGCCTCGGCCATCGCCGCCCAGGCTTCCGGGCAGATTCCCGAGTAGTTGTCGCTGGCGAACTGCTGGCTGTTGTCGGTCATGGTGATCCTGCGAGTCAGTGAAAGCATCGCCGCTCACTTTACCCAACAATGGCGGTCAATGGCTGATCGCCACGGGCAAAGCGGGGGGGCGGATGAGGGGGAAGGACGGATCGCCGGCAGGCCGCGACACGGCGCTGGACCTGCTCAAGTGGCTGGCATTGGCGAGCATGCTGCTCGATCACCTGCGCTTCGTCTGGCCGGCGCTGGGCTGGCTGTATCCGTTCGGCCGCCTGGCGTTCCCGTTCTTCTGCCTGGCCATCGCGGCCAACCTCGCGCGCAGCCCGGCGGCGCCGGAGCCGCGTCGGCTGCTGCGCTACCTGGGCGCGCTGCTGCTCTTCGCGCTGCTGGCGGAAGGGCCGTACCGCCTGCTGGTGGGCGAGGCGACGACGCTGAACGTGCTGCCGACGCTCGCCCTCGGCCTGTCGATCGCCCAGGCGCTGCACCGTCCGCGGCGGCTTGGGCTGCTGCTCGCGAGCGCCGCGCTGGTACTGGCCGTCATCGGCGACCGCTGGCTGATGTTCGGTGCGGCGGGAGCCTTGCTGCCGGCGGCCTGTTTGCTGGTGCTGCGCCGACCGCTGTGGTGCGCGGCGCTGCCGGGGCTGGTCTGCCTGGCGGCGAACTGGTGGCCGCCGCTGTTCGCCGAAGCTGCCGTCCTGCAGCCGTTCGCCCTGCTGGTGCTGGGCACGTGCCTGGGCGCGCCGGCACTCGGGCTGCGGGTGCTGCGCAGCGAGCCGGGTTTAGCCGTGGCGCCGCTGACGCGCTGGGGGTATCTGCTCTACCCCGGGCACTTCCTGTTGCTGGCGGCCATTCGCGCGCTCTAGCGCCGGCATGAAAAGTACCTGTACTCGGCGCTACCGGCTTGTGTAGGGTGCGCCTTGCGCAGCGGGCCATGTACCGGGTTCGCGGAGCGCAGGCCGTCAGTCGCCGACGGCGCCTGATGTCTACCCGGGGGACCGCTGGTAGCGACCCGAGCCCCGTCGATCACGCGGAACTCCCGGCCCGCGTAGCCCTCAGAACAGGAACCAGTGGCCGACGGCCGCGCGTCCTTCGCAAGAAAAGGAGCAGCACCATGCGTTACGCCCGCTTGATCGCCTTCGCCGCACCCCTGTTCGTGGCCTTCTCGGCCACCGCCGCGCAGTGGCCCGTCGGTGCGAAAGAGGAATTCACCAACCAGTGCGTCACCAGCGCCAAGGCCAACGTACCGGCCGCCAAGGCCGAAGCCTATTGCGGCTGCGCGGCGGAAAAGGTCGGGATGGAGTTCAGCAGCGCGGAAATCCAGGCCATGCAGGACAAGAAAGGCAGCGACGTGACCCCGGAAATGAAGGAACGCCTGGGCAAGGCGTCCACCAGTTGCCTGCACTACCTGAACCCCTGAGTCGTCCTGGCCCTTGCCGCGCGCAGGGGCAGCCTGGACTCACATGACGCCGCGCAGGGCCGCCCTGCGCGGCGTCGTCGTGTCCGGCGGGCGGAATCAGAGGATCCGCGCGCTCTGCGCCGCCGGCTTCAGGCGGATGGCGATGAACTTGGAGGTTGGCGTGTGGCTGCCGTCGCCGTAGCTGTCCAGCGGCACCAGCGGGTTGGTTTCCGGGTAGTAGGCCGCGGCCTGGCCGTCCGGCATGTCGAAGGCGAGCAGGGTGAAACCCTTCACCGTGCGCTCGATGCCGTCGTCCCACAGCGAGGTGATATCGACCTTCTGCCCCGGCCGATAGCCCAGGCGCTCGATCTGCGCGGCGCTGACGAAGAGCACCTCGCGCTGCCCGCGCACGCCGCGGTAACGGTCGTCCAGGCCGTAGATGGTGGTGTTGTACTGGTCGTGTGAGCGCAGCGTCTGCAGGATCAGGTCGTGGGCCACGCCGCTCTTGCGCATGCGCTCGGACACCAGGTCCGCCGGCAGCACGTTGGCCTTGAAGTTGGCCTTGCCGCTGGCGGTGGTCCATTTGCGCGCGCCGGCCGAGTTGCCGAGGTAGAAGCCGCCGGGATGGGCGACGCGGCGGTTGAAATCCTGGAAGCCGGGCAGCGTATCGGCGATCAGCTCGCGGATGCGGCCGTAGTCGGCGATCAGCGCATCCCAGTCCACCGGATGGTTGCCCAGGGTGGCCTTGGCGATGCCGGCGACGATGGCCGGTTCCGAGCGCATCTCGGCGGACAGCGGTTCGAGCTGGCCGAACGAGGCGTGGATCATGCTGAACGAGTCCTCCACCGTCACCGCCTGCGGGCCGCCGGTCTGGCGGTCGATGTCGGTGCGGCCCAGGCACGGCAGGATCAGTGCGTCGCGGCCGTGGGTCAGGTGGCTGCGGTTGAGCTTGGTGCTGATCTGCACGGTCAGGGCACAGCGTTGCAGCGCCTGGTGGGTGCGCGGGCTGTCCGGGGTAGCCTGGGCGAAGTTGCCGCCCAGACCGATGAACACCCGGGCGCGGCCTTCCAGCATCGCTTCGATGGCTTCCACGGTGTTGTGGCCGTTGTGCCGCGGCACGCTGAAGGCGAAGCGTTTTTCCAGCGAATCGAGTAGTGCTGCCGGCGGGCGGTCGTTGATGCCCATGGTGCGGTCGCCCTGCACGTTGCTGTGGCCGCGTACCGGGCAGAGGCCGGCGCCTGGCTTGCCGAGGTTGCCGCGCAGCAGTTGCAGGTTGACGATTTCCTGGATGGTCGGCACCGAATGACGGTGCTGGGTGATGCCCATCGCCCAGCATACGATCACCCGCTCGGCGCGCCGGTACATGCGCGCGGACTGCTCGATCTCCGCCAGGGTGAGACCGGACTGTTGCTCGATCTGCGCCCAGGAGGTGTCATCCAGCTCGGCCAGGTAGGCGTCAATGCCGTCGGTGTGCTCGGCGATGAAGCCGTGGTCGAACACCGCCGGCTCGCCCTTGGCCTGGGCCTCGCGCTCCCACTGCAGGAGGAACTTGGCCATGCCGCGGACCGCCGCCATGTCGCCGCCCAGCGCCGGGCGGAAGAACGCTGTGTTCAGCGGTTCGGAGCCGTTGGCGAGCATTTCCGCCACGTTCTGCGGGTTCTGGAAACGTTCCAGGCCGCGCTCCTTGAGCGGGTTGAAGCAGACCACCTGGGCGCCGCGCTGCACCGCTTCACGCAACGGTTCGAGCATGCGCGGGTGGTTGGTGCCGGGGTTCTGGCCGAGTACGAAGATGGCGTCGGCATGCTCGAAGTCGGCGAAGGTCACGCTACCCTTGCCGATCCCGACGCTTTGCCCGAGGGCCACGCCGCTGGCCTCGTGGCACATGTTCGAACAGTCCGGGAAGTTGTTGGTGCCGTAGGCGCGGACGAACAGCTGATAGAGGTAGGCCGCCTCGTTGCTGGCCCGCCCGGAGGTGTAGAACTCCGCCTGGTCGGGGCTTTCCAGCGCGTGCAGGTGCTCGGCGATCAGGGCGAAGGCGGCGTCCCAGTCGATCGGCAGGTAACGGTCGCTGGCCGCGTCGTAGCGCATCGGCTGGGTCAGCCGGCCCTGATATTCGAGCCAGTAGTCGCTCTGCTCGCGCAACTGGCTGACGCTGTAGCGGGCGAAGAAGGCGGCGTCCACGCGGCGCTTGGTGGCTTCCCAGTTGACTGCCTTGGCACCGTTCTCGCAGAACTTGACCATGCCGTTCTCCGGCGAGTCGCCCCAGGCGCAGCCCGGGCAGTCGAAACCGCCGTTCTGGTTGGTCTTGAGCAGCGCGCGGAAGTTCTTGAACGGCTGTTTGCTGTCCAGCCAGAAGCGCGTGACGCTGGCCAGCGCACCCCAGCCAGCGGCCGGGCCTTTGTAGGGTCGGTACTGCGGATCGATCTTTTGCAGGCTCATGTCGGCGATTCGTCTTCGCTGGGCGCCGGGCTGTAGACCCGTGGCGCGCTGTGTTGGGGCAGATGGATGAGGTTCAGGTTGTGCCGCCGCGCCCACTGCACGGCGAGGCCGGTGGGCGAGGAGAAACTGACCAGGCTGTGAAGGCCGGCGCGCAGCGCCTTGTGGATCAGTTCCAGGCTGCAGCGGCTGGTGACCACGGCCACTCCGCCCGTCGTGGCGATGGCCTGGCGTTGCAGTGCGCCGATCAGCTTGTCCAGGGCGTTGTGCCGACCGATATCCTCGCGGCCCAGCAGCAGTGCGCCCCGCTCATCCATGAACAGCGCCGCATGCACCGCGCCGCAGTGCTGGCCCAGCGGCTGGAATTCGCCGATGCGTTGGCGCAGGCCGTCCAGCCACTGTGCCGGCGGCAGCGGGGTCGGCGTCAGTACCGGCAGGTCAGGCAGCGCCTGTTCCAGCGCCTCGACGCCACACAGCCCGCAGCCGCTGCTGCCGGCGACGTTGCGGCGTTGCCGCTTGAGTTGCCAGAAGGCGCGGCTGGCGATCTGCACCTGCGCCTGACGGGCGTCGCCGTTGCCGGAAATGACGATGTCGTAGAGCTCGTCGGGCGAGGCGACGATGCCGGCGGCGAGGCTGAAGCCGACCACGAAGTCCTCCAGGTCGGCGGGGGAGACCAGCATCACCGCCTGGTTCAGGCCGTTGTAGGAAATCGCCAGGGCAATTTCCTCGGCCAGTTCGGCAGGGCTTTCGGCCTGGTCGTCCAGGCCATGGAACCGGTAACGCTGGCTGGCGGCGGCAACGGGCGCGGGCAGGCGGCGCACCGTTGAACGTCTCGGGGCGTTCATAGGCAAGGCTCGGTGTCGTTATGGAAACGAGACTAGGGCGGATTGTCGCACCCCGTCTAATCGTTAGGACCGATGCGGCGATAGAGGCGTTCGATGAGTTGCGCCAGCGTGGCCGACAGGCGATGCGGGGGAACACCGGGCAGGCTCCGACGCTCAAAGCCGTGAGCGCCGGGCAAACGGCGCTCGGGAAGGAACAAAGGAATACATGTCTGCCCGGAGGGCGCGGTACCCCGTATCGATCGACAAATGGAGACTTTCAGGATGATCAGGAAAGCGACCCCGGCCGATCTGCCGGCCCTGCTCGACATCTGGCTCGAAGCCACGCAACAGGCGCACGACTTCATCGAACCCTCCTTCTGGGAAGGCAAATTCGAGGACATGCGCGACCACTATCTCCCCTGCGCGGACGTCTGGCTCTACGAGCGTGACGGCCGGCCGCTCGGGTTCTTCGCCTTGCAGGAACACATCCTCGCCGCGCTGTTCGTCAGCCCTTCTGAACATGGCCAGGGCATCGGCTCGGCGCTGCTGGAGAAGGCGCGCAGCATGACCGACGGGCTGGAGTTGTCGGTCTACGAGCGCAACAGCGAGGCAGTGGCGTTCTACCAGAAGCACGGCTTCTGCCAGATCGACCTGCGCACCGACCAGCGTGCCGGGCACGTGGAACTGGTGATGCTCGACTGCACGCAGATGGACGGCGCCGAGCGGCGCGCGGCCGATCGCGAGGCGGTGGAGTTGATGCAGCCGGGTTGAGGAGGTTTGGACTTTTTGCAGCTGTGCAGCACCGTAGGGTGGGTCGAGCGAAGCCAAACCCGTTGCCTCGCGGCATGACTGTGGGTATCGCTGCGCTAACCCAACCTTCGGCCTGACGGCTCAGCCTCCGCCTTCAGCCGCTCGATCCGTTCATCCTTCTCCGCCCACAACCCGCTCACCCATTCCTGCACCTGCCGGCGGAAGTCGGGGTCGTTCTCGTAGTCGCCGCGCCACAGCGCGGGGTCCAGCGGTAGCGTGCGGATGTCCACGATCACCCGCGGCACCCGCCCGCAGAGCAGGTCCCAGAAGCCTGGCGTGGGTGTCTGCGGGTAGACCAGGGTGACGTCGAGGATGGCATCCAGCTGCTCGCCCAGGGCGGCGAGGACGAAGGCCACGCCGCCGGCCTTGGGCTTGAGCAGATGGCGGTAGGGCGAGCCTTGTGCCGCGCGCTTGGCCGGCGTGAAGCGCGTGCCTTCGAGGTAGTTGACCACGGTCACCGGCAGGCGCTTGAAGCGCTCGCAGGCGGCGCGGGTGATGGCCAGGTCCTGGCCGCGCAGGTGCGGGTTCTTCTCCAGGAAGGCCTTCGAGTAGCGCTTCATGAACGGGTAGTCCAGCGCCCAGAACGCCAGGCCGAGGAAGGGCACCCAGATCAGCTCCTTCTTCAGGAAGAACTTGAAGTAGGGCGTCTTGCGGTTGAAGGCCTGCACCAGCGCCGGGATATCTACCCAGGACTGATGATTGCTGATGACCAGGTAGGAGGTGTCCATGCGCAGCTCGCCGCCGCCGCGGATGTCCCAGTGCGTCGGCGTGCACAGGGCGAAGATCGCCTTGTCGATTTCGGCCCAGGTCTCGGCGACCCACATCACCCCGCGCGAGCAGCGATCACACAGCGCCTGGTTCGGCGCGATCCGTTTGAACAGGGCGATCAGCAGCAGCGGGCCGATCAGGACGAGGGTGTTGAACAGCAGCAGAAGGGTGGTGACGACGCCGGTTAGCGGGGCTCTCATCGGCCTCTTCTCCTTGGCTATGTGCGGTCGGGGAATCATACCCAGCGCCGGCGCTCGTCCCAAGCCAATGGCGTTACAGGGCTTTTATGCAGCGATGCCTTTGAGCCATCATGGCGGCGCGACCATACGGTCATTCTCATCGGGTGCCAGCGTGCTTAAACGTATCGCTTTGACCGAACTGCGTATCGGCATGTTCATTCACGAATTTTCCGGCTCATGGATGGAGCACCCCTTCTGGAAGAGCCGGTTTCTCCTCGAGAACCCTAAGGATCTGCAACGCATCCGCGACAGCGGCATCGGCGAGCTGTGGATCGACACGGCCAAAGGGCTGGACGTGCCGGGTGGGGAGACCGTCGACGAGGTCAAGGCACAGACCGATGCGCGCTTGCTGGCCGCGGTGACGACGCCGACGGTGCCTCCGCCGCGCGCCAGCCTCGAGGAGGAAGTCGCCCGCGCGCAGAAGCTCTGCTCGCACTCGCGGAGGGCGGTGATGGAGATGTTCCAGGACGCGCGGATGGGCCAGGCGGTGAACGTCGAGCAGGTCGGCCAGCTGGTCCGGGACATCACCGCCTCGGTGATGCGCCATCCGCACGCGCTCATCAGCCTGGCGCGCCTGAAGAGCGCCGACGAATACACCTACATGCACTCGGTGGCGGTGTGCGCGCTGATGATCGCGCTGGCGCGCCAGCTTGAGCTGAGCGATGCGCATATCCAGGAGGCCGGTGTCGCCGGCCTGCTGCACGACATCGGCAAGATGGCGATCCCCAGCGAAGTGCTGAACAAGCCGGGCAAGCTCACCGACGAGGAATTCCGCCGCGTTTGCGACCACCCGCAGGCCGGCACCGACATCCTGCTGGAGTGCAAGCAGGTCAGCGCGCTGGTGATCGACGTCTGCCTGCACCACCACGAGAAGATCGACGGAACCGGCTATCCGCACCGTCTGGCCGGCGATCAGATCAGCCTTTTCGCGCGGATGGGCGCGGTCTGCGACGTGTACGACGCGATCACCTCCAACCGCCCGTACAAGCGCGGCTGGGACCCGGCCGAGTCGATCCGCAAGATGGCCGAGTGGTGTCACCGGCATTTCGACGAAACGGTGTTCCAGGCGTTCGTCAAATCGGTCGGCATCTATCCGGTCGGCTCGCTGGTGCGCCTGGACAGCGGCCGCCTGGGCGTGGTCATCGAACAGAACGAGAAGTCCCTGCTGTCGCCACGGGTGCGGGTGTTCTTCAATGCCAGGACCAATACGCACCTGGCGCGCGAGGTCGTCGACCTGGCCAAGCTGGTCGGCCGCGACAAGATCGTCGGCCGCGAATCCCCGGCGCAGTGGGGGTTCCGCGACCTCGATGAGCTCTGGTCGGGAGTCGCCTCTCCCGCTCTCTGAGGCGGTCACCCTTCCGCGTGACGCCGCGAGCGGCGTACCCTGTGCGCCCGCTGCGCTGAACCCCGTCCGCCAGCCGCCGTCTTAGACTATCCGCGCCCTTTGGAGAACCTGCGTGAAAGCCATTCTCGCCCTGCTGGCCCTGAGCGCCGTGCTGCCCGCCGTCGCCGATGAGCAAGAGCAACCGACCCTCTATGGGCGCAACGAGTACGTACGCTTGCCGGAACTGGGCAAGACCCTGCGCGCCAAGCTCGATACCGGTGCGCTGAACGCCTCGCTGTCGGCCAAGGACATCGAGCGCTTCGAGCGCGATGGCGAGGACTGGGTGCGTTTCCGCCTGGCCAGCAAGGGTGCCGACGACACGCTCTACGAGCATAGGCTGGCGCGCATCGGCAAGATCAAGAACCGCGCGGGCGAGCAATCCGCCGACGAGGAGGAAGACGCCGGGGTCGAGGTCAGCAAGCGTCCGGTGATCGATCTCGAACTGTGCCTGGGCACTGTCAAGGAGACCGTCGAAGTCAACCTGGCGGACCGCAGCAACTTCATCTATCCGCTGCTGCTGGGCGCCAAGACCCTGCGCGAGCTGGGCGCGGCAGTGGACCCGGCGCGGCGCTTCACCACCCGCAAGCCGGAATGCTGAGCCTCACGACCAACTGCGCAGCCAGGCGGCCCGCAACTTGCTAGCATTACGACATCATGGCGCCAGAAGACTGGCGTGATCGTTGTCGAGGTGTGCTGATGGGCGCTCTATTGTTACCGGGGATGCGCGTTCTGGAACGCTTCAGTTTCGCGCGCAAGTTTCAGTTGCTGTTCCTGCTTTTCGTGTTGCCCCTGTGCTTCGCCGCCTGGGTGATCGTCAGCGATTTCACCGCCAAACTGGACGTGGTGGCGAAGGAGCGCGGCGGCATGCGTGCGATGCAGGCCCTGGACGCGGTGCTGCAGGCGATGGTCGAGCAGCGCAACCTGTTCGCCCGCTGGAAGGGCACCGAGGAGCCGGCCAAAGCGGGTTTCGAGCAGCAGGCCGGCGAACTCGACCGCGCCATGCAGGAGGCCGCCCGGCGCATCGCCCAGGAAGGTTTCACCGCGCAGACCGACCAGCATCTGCAGACGCTGCAGGGCTTGCGTAGCGAGCTGGCGGTCGACCGGCTGGGCAAGATGGCCCTGCCCGACGGGCTCGAGCGCTATCAGAAATTCCTCCTGCAACTGCAACGCCTGCGTGACCAGGTCGCCACCGACAGCGGCCTGATCCTCGACCCGTGGCTCGACACCTACCTGATGATGGACCAGCTCACCGCCAACCTGCCGCGTGCGCTGGAGCGTCTCGGCAGCTTCTTCGCCCAGGGCCACGGCGCTGTCGTCTCGCAGCATTTCACCCTGCAGAGCCGGGTGGTGATCCGCGACCTGCGTCGCGCGCTGGACGATTCCCGCGCCAGCCTGCAGAAGGCCGCCGCCACCCTCGCCCAGGATGCGCCCTGGGTGATGCCCGGCCTGCGCCAGCCCTACGACACCGCGCTGCAGGGCCTCGACGCCTATACCCAGCGCATCGATCGCGAGGTCTTCGAGAGCAACCCGATCGCCATCGCCCCGGCGCCGTTCGCCGCCGCCAGCGACACCCTGCGCGACCAGTTGCTCGGTCTGCAGCAGGCGCTCTACGACGTGTTCGAAGGGCGCATGGCCAGCCACCGGGAGGACGCGCTGCACAGCCTGCTGCAGGTGATCGGCGCCTTCGCCGCGCTGGCGTTGATTGCGCTCTACGTGCTGCTGTGCCTGAACGCCTCGATCCGTCGCAGCACGGCGGGCATCACCGAGGCGGCCCAGGGGCTGCGCGACGGCGACCTGCGTGTGCGCGTCGCGGTGCATGGCGAGGACGACCTGGCGCGGATCGCGCTGGCCCTCAACGCCGCCGTCCTGCAGTTGCGCGACAGCCTGAAGGGCGTCGACGACGAGAGCCACCAGCTCGGCGACACGGTGCACCGGCTGTATGCCCAGGCGCAGGATTCCCTCGGCGAAGTCGAGCAGCAGCAGGTCCAGCTAAGCCAAATCGCTACCGCCGCGACGCAACTTGCCGCCACCGCGCAGAGCGTCGCGCAGAGTTGCGAGGAAGCGGCGGTGGACGCCGTGCAGACTCGCGAAGTCGCCATGCAGAGCCGTCAGCGCAGCACGCGGACCGGCGCCAGCATGCATCAGCTCGGCGAGCGCCTGGGCGAGGCCTCGGTCACCCTTGGGCAACTGCGCGAACAGGCGCAGCAAATCAACCGCATCGTCGACGTGATCAAGGGCATCGCCGAGCAGACCAACCTGCTGGCGCTCAACGCGGCCATCGAGGCGGCCCGCGCGGGCGAGCAGGGCCGCGGCTTCGCGGTGGTCGCCGACGAAGTGCGCAGCCTGTCGCAGCGTACCCAGGAGTCGACCAAGGAAATCGGCCAGACCGTCGGCGACCTGCAGAGCGTGGTCGGCCAGGCGGTGGCGCTGATGGAGGAAGCCAACCGCCAGGCCGAGGGCGACGTCGGCAGCGTGCTGGCGATGGGCGGCGATCTGGAGCACATCGCCGAATCCGTGCAGCGCGTCAGCGACCGCCTCGCACAGATCGCCACCGCCGCCGAGCAGCAGGCCGCCACGGCGGACGAGGTGAGCGGCAACATCCAGCAGATCGACCAGGCGGCAAGCCAGTTGCTGAGCGGCGCGCAGTCGGTCAGCGGCGCGGCGGAGCAGATGCAGCGTGGCAGCGAGGGGCTGCGGCGCAACACCGGGCGTTTCCAGCTGAGCTGAGCCGACGGGAGGCGACGAAGCGAAGCGGCACCATTTCGTTTCGCCGGCGTCATAACCCTTGAGAGCCAGTCAGGACAGGACATTCCTCATGCTGCTAGACATCTTGCTGTGGGCCGGTCTGGTCGCCTTTTTCCTCGGCGGTCTATACGTGAACCCGAAGTGGAAAGAGCGTAACGACGCCTGATGCGCGCATCCGATCGTCTGCCTTCTTCCGCCTGACGGCGAGCGCCGCCCGCCGGCCGCCCTGCGCGCCAGCCCTGGCACCTTGCACGTCCCCGCGTTCAATCTGTGAAACCCTGCCTCCCGGTGGACAGCCCCGTGGCGATGCGGTTAGCGTCGTCGCGCCGGGACAGCTGCCCGGTGGCCACCACGGGTTTTGCATGAACGAACGCAACGAGCAGCACAAGCACCTTTCCGCACGGCCTGCGGCGCCCTCGCAGGATGAGGGCGAGGCGCGCCGGAAACAGCTTTCCCGACAGCGCTTTCTCCTGCGTTCCGGCCTGGTCGGTTTTGCCATCGCCGGCGTCGCCGGCTACCTGATTTCCGGCGATCCGCTGCCGGTCGCCTGGCTCGGCATGGTACTGGGCGCGGCGGCCGGCTGGGTCTGGTTGAGGGTGCGCTGATGGACACCGCCTCGCTGCTCTGGGGGCTGCTGTTCAGCGCCTTCGGCCTGGCCTATTTCATCTACGGCAAGAAGCGGGGCAAGAGTGTGCCGCTGGTCTGCGGCATCGCCCTGATGATTTTCCCCTACTTCGTCGACAGCGACCTGCTGCTGGCCGGCATCGGCCTGACGCTGTTGGCAGTGCCGCTGGTCGTCCGTAGCTGATCTGACTGAGGCGTGCGCCCAGGCGACCGGATACGTCCGCGGACGGTGTCCTGCGCGCCTTTCGCGGCCTTAGTGTTAGTGGATGTTTCCATCCGCGCGCCGGAACGGGCGGGCGGTGCGCCTGCAAGCCGCGGACTAGACACATTAAGCCCTGAGCGTGGAAATCGGCGTTCGACCAACGTCGAACGGCGGGCGTCCGCGTGGCTGCTAGGTTCCTGAAGCGATAACAAAAACAATAACAGGAGATCCGACATGTCTTTCAGCAAGCAAGAAGCCGCACGCGCCTATTGGAAAGAAAACCTGCGCTGGATGCTCATCCTGCTGGTCATCTGGTTCGTCGTCTCGTTTCTCTTCGGCGTGCTCATGGTCGATGCGCTCAACGCCTTTTCCTTCTTCGGTTTCCCGCTCGGGTTCTGGTTCGCCCAGCAGGGTGCCATCTACGTCTTCGTGATCGAGATCTTCTTCTACGTGTGGAAGATGAATCAGCTCGATCGCAAGTACGACGTCCACGAAGAGTGAGGGCCCACGCATGGATACCCAGACCCTGATCTACCTGGTCGTCGGCGCCACCTTCGCGCTGTACATCGGCATCGCGCTCTACACCCGCGCGGCTTCCACCAGCGAGTACTACGTCGCCAGCAAGGGCGTGCATCCGATACTCAATGGCATGGCCACCGGCGCCGATTGGATGTCGGCGGCATCCTTCATCTCCATGGCCGGGATCATCGCCTTCGCCGGCTACGACGGCTCGGTCTACCTGATGGGCTGGACCGGCGGTTACGTGCTGTTGGCGATGTGCCTGGCGCCGTACCTGCGCAAGTTCGGCAAGTTCACCGTGCCCGAATTCATCGGTACGCGTTACTACTCGCAGACCGCGCGGGTGGTGGCGGTGATCTGCGTGATCTTCATTTCCTTCACCTACGTGGCCGGTCAGATGCGTGGCGTGGGCATCGTCTTCTCGCGCTACCTCGAGGTGGACATCAACACCGGCGTGATGATCGGCATGGCCATCGTGTTCTTCTACTCCGTGCTCGGCGGGATGAAGGGCATCACCTACACCCAGGTGGCGCAGTACTGCGTAATGATCTTCGCCTACATGGTCCCGGCGATCTTCATCTCGATGATGATCACCGGTAATCCGATCCCTCAGTTGGGCTTCGGCAGCGAAGTCCTCGGCACCGGGCAGAGTGTGCTGGAACGTCTCAACGGGCTGGGCGCGGAGCTGGGATTCGCGGCCTACACCAACGGCACCAAGTCGACCACCGATGTGTTCTTCATCACCATGGCGCTAATGGTCGGTACCGCTGGCCTGCCCCACGTGATCGTGCGTTTCTTCACCACCCCGACGGTGAAGGATGCGCGCAAGTCGGCCGGTTACGCGCTGCTGTTCATCGCGGTGCTCTACACCACGGCCCCGGCGGTTGCCGCGTTTGCCCGCACCAACCTTCTCACCAGTGTCCCCAACGTCAGCTACGAGCAGGTGCCCGGCTGGTTCAAGACCTGGGAAAGCGCCGGGCTGATTGCCTGGATGGACAAGAACGATGACGGCGTCATCCAGTACGGGCCCGGCGCGGCCTTCGTCGGCAAGCCGACCTTCACTGCCGAGCGCGGCGAGGTGGGCCAGCGCGTGTTGTCCAATCAGGGTACGGCGGCGGCCAACGAGCTTTACGTGGACAACGACATCATGGTGTTGGCCAACCCGGAGATCGCCGGACTCCCGGGCTGGGTCATTGCGCTGATCGCCGCCGGGGGGCTGGCGGCAGCGCTGTCCACGGCGGCGGGGTTGCTGCTGGTGATCTCGACATCGATTTCCCATGACCTGCTCAAAAGCAACCTGATGCCGGGCATCAGTGAGAAGAAGGAGCTGCTCGCCGCACGGATCGCCGCGGGTGTCGCGGTGGTGATTGCCGGCCTGTTCGGTATCTACCCGCCGGCGTTCGTCGCCCAGGTGGTGGCCTTCGCCTTCGGCCTTGCCGCGGCGTCCTTCTTCCCGGCCATCGTCATGGGCATTTTCTCCAAGCGGATGAACAAGGAAGGTGCGATCGCCGGCATGGTGGTAGGCCTGGCGTTCACCTTCAGCTACATCGTCTACTACAAGTTCATCAATCCCACGGCAACCGCCGCGGATTGGTGGTTCGGCATATCGCCGGAGGGCATCGGTACGCTGGGGATGATCTTCAACTTCATCGTCGCGCTCGCGGTATCGCGCATGACCGCGCCACCGCCGGAGGACATCCAGCACCTGATCGAGGATATTCGCGTTCCGCGCGGTGCCGGCGCGGCCATCGATCACTGACGTCTGTGCCAGAGCAGGGCGCCCCGTTTAAACGGGGCGCCCTTGTTTTGTCCGCGGCGCAGCAACGGCCAGCTCCCGAGCAACGCCGGAATACCGAGGCCGAGCCAGGCCACCGCGTCCCACACACCGTCGCCGAGCAGTGCACAGAACAGGCCGATGGCGCTTCCCAGGCCGACCAGCGCGGGCAGGGCGAAGGTCGAGTGGCGCAGGCGCTTCATGCCTCCGCCCCGGCCGTTCGAGGGCTGCCCACGAGCACGCGCCGGCGCACCCACCAGAGGTACAGGCCGCTGCCG
Source organism: Pseudomonas sp. UBA3153 (assembly GCF_002364635.1). Classification (NCBI taxonomy): domain Bacteria; kingdom Pseudomonadati; phylum Pseudomonadota; class Gammaproteobacteria; order Pseudomonadales; family Pseudomonadaceae; genus Pseudomonas; species Pseudomonas sp. UBA3153. The sequence goes on along the minus strand of NZ_DEYR01000061.1, from coordinate 14,806 downwards.
AGGACGATGATCGTCAGCACGTCCAGCACGGCCCACAGCACCTTCATCGGCATGCCGCCGTAGTCGCCGAAATGCAGCGGCTGCGACATGCCCAGCGCGTCCATGTACCAGGGCCGCGCGACCACCGCGGTGACGCCGAGGGTCTTCGCATCGATCAGCACTGGAGTGAACAGGTGCGAGGTCAGCGGCGTGTTGCCGTTCATGAACACGGTGTAGTGGTGCTCACTGGAGAACCGTGTGCCGGGGAAGGCGATGAAATCCGGCTGGCTGTCGGGCGCCGCCGTGCGGGCGATCTCCAGCAGCCGGCTGGCCGGCGCGCGTTCGCCGAGCGGCGGGGCGTTGCGGTAGGGCGCCAGCATCGCGGTCAGCGCGTCCTGCCGCCAGGCGGCGATCAGCAGGTCGGCACAGGCGCTGATCACCCCGGTGACGCCGACCGCCAGCGCCCAGACCAGGGTGACGATGCCGATCAGGTTGTGCAGGTCCAGCCAGCGCAGTCGGGTGGAGCGGTCACGGCGTACCTGGGCGAACCGCTGGCGGCGCATGAAGGGCGCGTAGAGCACGACGCCGGAGATGAGGGCGACGATGAACAGCAGCCCCATGGACGCCAGCAGCAGCTTGCCCGGCAGCCCCGCGAACAGGTCGACGTGCAGGCGCAGGATGAACAGCATCAGGCCGCCATTCGCCGAAGGCATTTCCAGGGCCTCGCCGGTGCGCGCATCGAGCAGGAAGGTGTGCGAGTCGTTCGGGTCGCTGCCCGCCGTGGCCGCGCTGATCGCCATTACCGCGTCGGGCTCGTCGTCTTCCCAGGCGAGGTACTGCACCACCTCGTCGGGCCGGTGTGCCTCGGCGGCCCGTATCAGTTGCTGCAGGTCCAGGTGCGGCGTATCCGCCGGCAGCTCGCGCAGTGCGGGCGCATCGCCGAGCAGGTGGTCGATCTCGTGGTGGAAGATCAGCGGCAGGCCGGTCAGCGCCAGCATCAGCAGGAACAGCGTGCAGATCAGGCTGCTCCAGGTGTGGACGAAGGACCAGCGGCGGATTGTCTTGGCGTGCATCGGGGATTCCGTGGAAAACGCCGGAGCCGGCTCCCGGAGCGGCTCGCGCGCGAAGCGGGGCAGCGGCGGTTCAGAACTCCATTTCCGCCGAGAAGGTCAGGGTGCGCGGATCGCCCAGGTAGTAGCTGTTCAGCCAGTAGGACTTGTCCGCCAGGTTGCTGACGTTGGTGCGCAGGGTCAGCTTATTGTCCGCCACTGGCATGCTGTAGCGCGCGCCGAAGTCGAACGTGGTGAAGGATGGCAGGCTGTGGTCGTTGGCCTCGTCGCTGTACTGCTTGCCGGTGTAGTAGGCGCCGCCGGTGAAGGCGAAGCCGGGCAGGGCGTCGAGGTCGTACTCGGCGTAGACCTTGGCCAGTTGCGAGGCCACGTTGGTCGGCTTGTTGCCGTCGTTCGCCGCCACGTTGGACTTCTTCACCTGCGGGTCGAGCAGGGTGAGGCCGCCGACCAGGGTCAGGTTGGAGGTCACCCTGCCGGTGACGCCGAATTCCAGCCCGGTGTTTTCCTGGCGGCCGTTAGGCGTGTAGACGAAGTTGGTGATGTAGTTGGGCTTGTCGATGTTGAACAGCGCCACGGTGAACAGCGCATCGCCCCAGGTGGCCTTGGCGCCGATTTCGTACTGCTCGCTGACTTCCGGCGGCAGGGCGATGGAGCGGCCGTTGAGGGTCGTGGCGCCACCGGCTTCCAGGCCTTCGATGTAGGTCGCATAGGTGGTCAGCCAGGGCAGCGGTTTGAAGATCAGCGAGTAGTTCGGCGAGGTCTTGGTCTTGGCGTAGGTGCTCACACCGCTGCCGTAGACGAAGTCGTTGGTGAAGGTGTCGATCTTGCTGTGGGTGAAACCGACGATCGTCGACCACTGGTCGTTGAAGGTGATTACGTCGCCGATCAGCAGGTTCCGGGTTTCGTTAGTGCTGTAGAGGTGCTTGTCGCTGTTGCCGATGCTGTAGGACGGCTTGTCGACCTGCGGGGTTTCTTCGAGCGGGATGTCGCCGACCACCGAGAACTGGGGATAGGACGGGTACGCGTGGTCGATGTGCTGCTTCACGCGGCGCATGTTGCCCTGGTAGCCGAACGTCACCTTGTGCCCGATGGCGCCGGTGGCGAACGCCGAGTCGAGGAACAGGTAGCCGGAGGTCTCGGCGTTGTCCACCGGGGCGTAGGCATACAGCGGCTGGGTATAGTTGCCCAGTGCCGATACCGGTGGCGAGGTGCTGTAAATGGTCGGGCCTGTGTAGGTGTATTCCTGGGTGTACTCGGTGTAGGCGAGCGCACCGCGCAGGCTGAAGACATCGTTCAGGCGCCAGTTGAAGCGGCTGCCGACGCGGTCGCTTTCCGAGTCCGAGAACGCCCACTTCTGGCTGTAGAGCCGGTCGTTGTCCAGGTCGTCCGCATCTGGGCGGCGAGCGCCGTCCTGGACGAACCAGTAGCTGCTCAGGCCGCGCGTCTCGCTCTTCTTGTGCGAGGCGTCGAACTGGATCTGCAGGTCGTCGCTGAGGTTCCAGTCCAGCGCCAGGCTGACCATCTCGCGGCGGCGCTTCTGCAGGTCGATGGCGGTTTCGCCATCCTGGGTCAGCACATTGAGGCGATAGGCGAACCGGCCTTCGGTGTCGATCGGGCCGCCGAAGTCGCCGTGCAGGTAGTAGTTCTCGCCGCCGGCGTTGCCCAGGGTGACGCTGTTGTAGCGCTCGGCCGTCGGCCGCTTGAGCACGTAGTTGACCAGTCCGCCGGGGTTGCCGGGGCCGTAGAGGAAGCCGGAGAGGCCGGTGAGGACCTCGATCTGCTCCATCTCCTCGACGAAGTTGTTGCTGTCGGAATCGGTACTGAAGCGCAGGCCGTCGGTGGCCACGTTCAGGTTGCCGGCGCTGCTGAAGCCACGGATCGCCACGGCGCTGGCGTAGCCGGCGTTCTTCGGCGAGTAGAGCTGGGTGAACGGGTTGCGCTTGAAGACGTCGTCGGTGGAGGTCGTCTGGGTGTTGCGCAACTGGTCGCTGGAAACGACGCTGATCGAATACGGCGTGTCCTGCAGGCTCATGCCGCCCAGCGCGCCGACGTTCTTCGCGGCGTCGACGCGATAGCCGGCGGCCGCGCTGCCGTCGACGGGCGCCGTGGCGCTGGCGGTGACGCTGGATTCGGAGAGCAGCATGGCGCCACTCTGATGCACCTCGTCGAGGCTGTAGACGCCGGCGGCGTTGCGCTGCAGTTGCAGGCCGGTGCCGCGCAGGGCCTCGAGCAGGGCGCTCTGGGCGTCGAACTGGCCCTGTACCGGGTTGGAGGTGCGGCTGGCGCTCAGTGCCGGGTCGATGCTCAGGGTCAGCCCGGCTTCACCGGCGATGCGGTTGAGCGTGTTGGCCAGCGGTGCGGCCGGCAGCTGGTAGGTGCGTACGGCGCTGCTGGCAGTGGATTCTTGGGCTTGTGCGGCGCTCCAGGGTTGGCTGGCGAGCAGCATGGCGGCAACCAGCAGACTGGGGCGGAACAGGGTTTTCGACGCGGACATTCGGGAATGGCTCCTGGACAAGAATGAATCTCAATGCCCCTTTGCCGAAGCAAGATCGAAAAGTGATAGGGCGCGGCGGAAAATATTTCCGCCGGCGCCATTCCCGTCATTTCTCCTTGGTCGCCGCCGGCACCACCGTCACCCACCAGTCGGTGTGCCGCTCGATGCTCACCGGCAGGCTCGGCGGCAGCGCGGCGAGGGCCAGGTCGCTGTCGTTCAGCGGGAAGCTGCCGGTGATGCGCAGGTTTTCCAGGCGCGGATCGAGGCCGAGATGACCTCTACGGTATTCGCCCAGCTGTTCGAGCAGCTGGCCCAGCGGCATCTCTTCCACCACCAGCATGCCGCGGCTCCAGGCATCCGCGGCGACCGGCGCGGGCTGGCTGGCGCCGAGCCAGGCGTTGCGCATCAGCACCTGCTGGCCTTCGCCGATGATGCGTTCCTCGTCTCCCCGTCCCGGGTGCGCGGCGACGGCCGACTTCAGCACGATCAGACGCGTGCCTTCGGGGTCGCGGCGGACCAGGAAGCGGGTGCCGAGGGCGCGGAGGTCGCCCTCGGCGGTCTGCACGATGAACGGGCGCGGGTCGCCGTGCGCGGTTTCCACCAGCACCTCGCCGCCGCGCAGGATCACCCGTCGCTCGCGGGCATCGAAGGCGATATCAAGCGCGCTGCGGCTGTTCAGGCGGATTCGCGTGCGGTCGGGCAGCTCGACGTCGCGCTGTTCGCCGCTGGCGGTGACTTCATCGGCCAGCCAGTCGCTCAGCGGACGTTGCTGCTGGAGCAGGCCGAGCGTCAGCCCGACCATCAGCAGCAGGCCGAGGGTCGTCCCGCCGAGCCGGCGCAGTTGCCGCCGCACTTCGCCTTCGGTGCGCTGCAGCGCGCGTCGCGCAGGGCCCGACGCGGCGCCGTGCAGTTGCTGGTCGATGCCACCCAGCTGCGCCCAGGCGCGCGCGTTGTCCGGATGCGCAGCGTGCCAGTGGGCGAATGCCTGCTGCTGGCGGTCGTCATCGCCGGCGCCGAGGTTCAGTTGCCAGGCGATGGCCTCGTCGAGGACGCGCGCGCTGACCGGTCGGGTATCGATCATGTCGGTTCGCCGTAGAGCGCGATGTAGCACTGGCGCAGGCCCTGGGCGAGGTACTGGCGCACGCGTGGCACCGAGACGCCAAGGCGCTCGGCGATCTCGGCGTGGCTCAAGCCGTCGAGGCGGCTGTGCAGGAAGGCGGCGCGGGCGCGGGTCGACAACGTGGCGAGCAGGCGCTCGACCTCACGCAGCGCCTGCAGTATCTGCAACTGTTCCTCGGCGCTGGGCTGCAGCGCCTCGGGTTGGGCGGCGAGTTCGTCCAGATAGGCGCGTTCCAGCGCGTTGCGCCGGAAGTGGTCGATCAGCAGGCCCTTGGCGATGGTGCGCAGCAGCGCGCGCGGCTCGCGCGGTGCTTGCAGGTGCTGGCGGGCGAGCAGGCGCAGGAAGGTGTCCTGACTGAGGTCCTCGGCGCGCTGCGGGCAGTTGAGGCTGCGCCGCAACCAGGCGAGCAGCCAGTCGCGATGACCGCGATACAGCAGTCCGACTAACTCGTGGTTCGGCGATTGCCCGGTCGACACGACCAGCCTCCATTGCGCACGCTGGCCGCAAAACGAGAATTATTCGCACATGATCGCAAATGTCGTTGGTGCCCGCAATGCCGGGGTATGCCAGTCGGATTAGAGGGATTGCGCGCGCTGCCGGCGACGCCAGCCGGCCAGGCGCTCGTCCAGCGCGACGAAACTGTCCATGCCCTGGCGCCGCGCGTGGCTGAACAGGATCAGCGCCAGTTCCGCGGTGGCCAGGGCGTCGGCGCTGGCATTGTGGCGCTGCTGCACCTGCAGGCCGAAATACGCGATCCAGTCGTCCAGCCCACCCTGGCGGATATTCGCCTGGGGGAACAGCAGCGGCGCCAGCTCGGCGAGGTCGATGAACGGGTGCAGCAGCCGATGGCCGAGGCTGTGTTTCAGCGCGCGGGCCAGCATGCGCTGGTCGAACGGCGCGTGGAACGCCAGCAGCGGGCTGTCGCCGAGGAACTCGAGGAAGTCCAGCAGCGCGTCCGCCGGGTCGCTGCCGGCGGCCACCGCGTCCGGGCCGATGCCGTGGATCAGCACGCTTTCGCTGACCTGGTGGTTGTCGCGCTGCAGGGTGCGCTCGAACTGCTGGCCGAGCTGTATCGCGCCGTCGTCGATGACCACTGCGCCGATCGCCAGGACCATGTCACGGCTGGTGTTCAGCCCGGTGGTTTCCAGGTCGAGGACGACGAAGCGCTGGTCGCGCAGCGGCAGCGTGCCGCTGGCCACGCCCGGCAGGGCCTCGAGGCGCCGGCGCTGGCGATCGTCCAGGCTCGGTGCGCGGCGGTTCAGCCAGGAAAATCTCACAGCTGATACCTCAGCGCCAGGCTGCTCTGCAGGCGCTGCGCCTGGCGGAAGGATTCGCGCAGGATGCGCCGGTCGAGGTGGTTGAGCGTGTCCGGGTCGAGGCGGTTGGAGTAGGGCAGGTTCTGCCGCGCCTGCTGCTGGTGCTGCTGCATGCGGATCAGCTGGATGATGTGGTAGGCCTCCTCGTAGGCGCCGCCGTCCTGGGCGTCGATGATGTCCCGCGCGACCAGCTGGCGCAGGCGTTCCAGGGTGTTGCCGGCTTCGATGCCGTGGGCCAGGGCGAGCAGCCGGGCGCCGTCGACAAAGGGCGTCAAGCCCTGCACCTTGAGGTCCAGGGTGTCCTTCTCCGCGCCCTTGCGGGCCACCACGAAATCGCGGAAACGGCCCACCGGCGGGCGCTGGCGCAGGGCGTTCTCGGCCATCATGCGCTGGAACAGACGGTTGTCGTCGATCTGCCGCAGCACTTCGCGGCGCAACTCGTCGCAGCCTTCCGGCGGGCCCCAGACCGCGCGCAGGTCGAAGTAGATGCTCGAGCCGAGCAGGTTCTCCGGCGTCGCCTCGCGGATGAAACCGGCGAAGCGCCGCGACCACTCGGCGCGCGACAGGCACAGCTCCGGGTTGCCGGCCATGATCCGCCCCTGGCACAGGGTGAAGCCGCACAGCGCCAGGCCCTCGTTGATGCGTTCGGCGAGCGGCAGCAGGCGCCCGCGGATCGCCGCGGCATCGGCCGAATCCTCGGCGTCGAAGAGGATGCCGTTGTCCTGATCGGTATGCAGCGTCTGCTCGCGACGGCCCTCGCTGCCGAAACACAGCCAGGTGAAGGGCACGCCGGGGTCGCCGCATTCCTCCAGCACCAGCTCGATCACCCGGCACACGGTGTGGTCGTTGAGCAGGGTGATGATGTGAGTGATCTGCGTCGAGCTGGCACCGTGGGCGAGCATGCGGTCGACCAGCAGATGGATGTCGCGGCGCAGCGCCGCCAGCGTCTCGATGCGCCCGGCGTGGCGGATGGTCCGCGCCAGATGCACCAGGTCGACGCGTTGCAGGGAGAACAGGTCGCGCTCGGACACCACGCCGCTCAGGCGGCCGTCCTCGACCAGGCAGACGTGGGCGATGTGCCGCTCGGTCATCGCGATGGCGGCGTCGAAGGCGCTGGCGGCGGGCGCCAGGTGGAACGGGTCGCGGATCATCAGCGCGTCGATCGGCTGGTTCATCTCGCCGCCGCCGGCCACCGCGCCGCGTAGGTCGCGCAGGGTGAAGATTCCCAGCGGGCGCTGCTCGGGGTCGACGATCACGATGCTGCCGACGCTCTGCTCGTCCATCAGGCGCACCGCCTCGCGCAGCGGCGTGCCCGGCGCGCAGCTCACCGGCTGGCGCATCGACAGCTCGCCCAGGCGGGTATCCAGGGAATATTGCGCGCCCAGGGTTTCCGCGGCGCGCAGCTGGATCTGCTGGTTGACCTGATCGAGCAGGCTGCTCACCCCGCGCAGGGCGAAGTCGCGGAACACGCTCGACACGCCGAACAGCTTGACGAAGGCCGGCTTGCCCAACTGCAGGCAGAAGGTGTCCTCGGCGGCGCGGTGTTCGGTGCGCGTGGCGCGTTCGCCGATCAGCGCGGCCAGCGGGAAGCACTCGCCGGCGGTGATCTCGAAGGTGGTCTCGGTGCCGCGCCGGGCGCTGTGCGGGCGTTCGCCATGCACCCGGCCCTGCTTGACGATGTAGAAGTGTTGCACCACGCCGTCGGCGGGTTTGATGATGGAGTCGCCGCTTCCGTAGAAGCGCAGCTGGCAGTTCTCCACCATGAACGCCAGGTGGGCGTTCTCCATCTGGTTGAACGGCGGGTACTTCTGCAGGAACTCCATGGTGCCGTGGATGTTCTGCAGCACGGCGGTCTTCCCCGCCTGGGCGAAGGCGTCGGCTTTGCTCATGGCTGGCTCGCTCTTGTTATTCAGCACGCATGGTCGGCTGCACCCGGCACGCTCGACATTGGACGTAAGTCTAGTCGGGCTCCGGCAACCTCCGGTAACAGACGCATCGGAACGGGTGGACGCGGCGCCGGCACGGCGTATCCGGCGTTTCGTCGAGTGTGGCGGCGAGGCGTCTGGCCAGGCATTTTTGAACCTAGCCGGGGTATCCGGGTCGCTTGTGGTCACGGGAATGCATGGTGGGTTCCCATCGGACTGGAGATCAGCCTATGAATAGCGCTTCGACCCTGTGGGGCAAACTCTGTGCGCTGCTGTTCGCGACCTTGCTGGCGAGCGCCGCCCAGGCCCAGGAGGCGCCTCCGCAGCTGGTCGGCATCAACGTCGCCGGCGCCGGCTTTTCGCCGGGCACGCTGCCGGGCAAGCACGGCACCAACTATTTCTTCCCGCCGCCGGACTATTTCGTCCAGTGGAAGGAACGCGGCATCACCTGGGTTCGCTTCTCGATCGTCTGGGAGCGCCTGCAGCCGCAGCAGTTCGGCGACTTCGACGCCGACTACGCGGCGCGCATCGACAAGACCCTGGAGGACGCCAAGGCCAACGGCATCCGCGTGATGCTCGACGTGCACAACTACGGGCGCTACTACGGCAAGATCATTGGCGACGCCGATGTGCCGATCAAGGCCTACCAGGATCTGATGGAGCGCATCGCCGAGCGCTGGTCGAGAGACGACACGCTGTACGCCTACGACCTGATGAACGAGCCCTATGGCGACGCCGAGCGCTACTGGTTCGATGTCGCCCAGGCCGGCATCGACGGCGTGCGCAAGTACGATAAGACCAAGACGATCTACGTCGAAGGCCGCAGCTGGTCGTCGGCGCAGCGCTGGCCGGGGCTCAACGACGACCTGCTGAAGCTGGTCGACCCGGCGGACAACCTGGTGTTCTCCGCGCACATCTACGCCGACAAGGACAGCAGCGGGCTGTACAAGCAGGCGATGCCGGACAACTACGACCCGATGGTGGTGGTCAAGCGCGTCGAGCCCTTCGTCGAGTGGCTGCGCCAGCACGGCAAGCGTGGCCACCTCGGCGAATTCGGCGTGCCCAACAACGATCCACGCTGGCTACCGATCATGGACAATCTTCTGAGCTACCTGCAGCAGAACTGCATCCCGGTGACCTACTGGGCCGCCGGGCCTTCGTGGGGGCGCAACTACCACATGTCCATCGAGCCGCTGGACGGCAAGGACCGGCCGCAATGGCCGGTGCTGCAGAAGTATCTCGGCAGCGGCGGCTGCGAGGCGATCGGCCCGAAGAAATCCTGAAACCCCTGCCCACTGGCGGTTTCGGCGCGGTGTATCCGGACAGCTACGTTCGTCCGGATCGTCGCCGCGTCCGGAACCGGCGGACCTTTTTGCGCTCCAAGTTGGGCCCTATAGCCGGGTTGCGAGAAGAAACCTCCTGAAAGGATGCCGTTCGGCAGAGACGAATGCCGGGCAGTCGGCCTCCCGTTGCCAGGAGTGATCGCAGAGTGAGTGCGTCGCCCGTCGTCCGGCGCTGCGCCTATCCCGCTTCGCCCTGGTTATGAGACCTCCACGGGCTTTCGAGAAAAGGATGTTCATGAACAATCGCAACCTCTGGGTGGACTACGGCAAAGCCATCGGCATCGTTCTGGTCGTGTACGGCCACGTCGTGCGCGGGTTGCTGGCGGCCGGGATCATCGAAGACCACATCTTCCTGCACAAGCTGGTGGATAGCGTCATTTACAGCTTCCACATGCCGTTGTTCTTCTTCCTTTCCGGGTTGTTCTTCTGGCACTCGATGAGCAACCGCGGCGCCAACGGCGTCTTCCTCAGCAAGATCGACACGGTGTTCTACCCCTTCGTGCTGTGGTCTATCCTGCAGGGCTGCATCGAGGCGCTGCTGTCCAACTACACCAACGGCGACGTCAGCCTGGCCAAGGTGTTCTCCCTGCTCTGGGCCCCGCGCGCGCAGTTCTGGTTCCTCTATGCGCTGTTCCTGATCTTCACCCTGAGCGTGCTGCTCTACCGGCGCAGCGCGATGTTCCTGCCGCTGCTGGTGGCGGGCGCGGTGATCTACATCTTCCAGAACCGCGGGCCGAACTTCTTCGTCTTCAACTTCATCGCGCAGAACTTCGTGTTCTTCGCCTTCGGCGTCTGGTTCAACAGCATTCGCGGGCACATCGAGAGCCGCGCCGGCGTCGTCGCGGCGCTCAGTGGGGTGGCCTTCGTGGTGGTGGAGTACGTCTTCCACGGCGTGCTCGGCCTGCGCTACGAAGACCGCGGAGTGATCTCGCTGGTGGTGGCGATGACCGCCATCTTGTTCGTCGTCAGCGCCTGCATGGTGCTGGCGCGCAAACCGCTCGGCTGGGTGCTGACCCTCGGTGCGCTGTCGATGCCGATCTACCTGATGCACATCCTCGCCGGCAGCGGCATCCGCGTGATTCTCAGCAAGTTCTTCGGCATCGACAGCGTCGCTGTGCATATCCTCGCCGGCTGCGTGATCGGCCTGGTGCTGCCGGTGATCGCCGCGAAGATCCTCGAGGCCATGGGCATCAAGTGGCTGTACGAGGCGCCGGCCTGGATGTCACTGGACAAGCGTCGCCAGCGCCGCCTGGCGGTCGCCCCGCGCACCCTCTGAGCGGCGCCCGCGGCGGGGCGATCTTTTCCGCCGGATTGCGGTTATAAATGATCCCTCTTCACGCTCAGCGAAGCCGCGATGCTGCCGATCCTTTCCGCCCATCCCCTGATCAGCGCCGTGCTCCTGCTGGTCATCGACCTGCTCGTCTGGCAACTGGTCGACGAGCGCCACAAGCCGTGGAAGATCGCCGCGCGGCTGGGCATCTTCCTGCTCTACAGCCTGCTGATCTTCGAGGCGGGCCTTAGTCCACTGCAGGCCGCGCCTTGGGCAGGCGACGTTCCGCTGCACCTGCTCGCCATCGTGCTGGAAATCGTCTGGTGGCTGTTCTGCGCGCGCACCCTCACGGTGGTCATCGGGCCGCTGCTGATGCCGCGCGGCGGGCACACCGGGCGTCTGGTGCAGGATGTGCTTGGCGCGATCATCTTCCTGGTCGCCATCGTCGCCGCCGCGGCCTACGTCATGGAGCTGCCGGTGCGCGGTCTGCTGGCGACGTCCGGCGCGGTGGCGATCATCGTCGGCCTGGCGTTACAGAGCACCCTAGGCGACGTGTTTTCCGGGATCGTGCTGAACACCACCAAGCCCTATCAGCTGGACGACTGGATCTCCATCGACGGCATCGAAGGCAAGGTGGTGGAGATCGACTGGCGTTCCACCCACCTGCTCACCGCCCAAGGCAGCATGGCGGTGGTGCCCAACTCGGTGGCGGCCAAGGCCAAGATCCTCAACCTGAGCCGCCCGCGCGACGTGCATGGCGTGTCGATCCGTCTGGAGCTGCCGCGACTGGTGCGCCCGCGCAAGGCGCTCGACGCCCTCGAGCGCGCGCTGCAGGGCTGCAGCGAGCTGCTGTCGACGCCCAGGCCCAGCGTCGGTATCAAGAGCTCCGGCATCGACAGCGTCGAGTACGAACTCACCGGCTTCGTCGATGCGATGGCGAAGAAGGCCGCGGTGCGCAATCAGCTCTACGACCTCGCCTACCGTCACCTGGAGGCCTCCGCGGTGCTGCGGGAGGATGCCCCGGTGCAGGCGCCACGGGAAATCTCCCGCGCCCGCGCGCTGCTCGACGAGGTGAAGATTTTCCGTACCCTGAGCGAGCCGCAGAAGGACGAGCTGAGCGGCCACCTGATGCGCCGGGACCATGCCGCCGGCGAAGAAGTGATCGCCCTCGGCGCCCTCACCGAGGACCTGCTGATCATCGGTTCTGGGGTGATCGGGGTGTCGGTCTCCGATGGCGCGACGCTGATCGAGGCGGGGCGCATGGGGCCGGGCGAGATCATGGGCGAGGAGAGCCTGATCTCCGGCCAGCCCTCGCAGGCGCTTCGCCGCGCTGACCGCCTGCGTGCTCTACCGGATCGACAAGGTGCACATCCAGACCTGCATGGAGGCAGGGGGCGAGGTCGCCGAGGCGATGACGCGGCTGCACCATTTCCGCCAGCAGGCCAGCCAGTCGCTGCTGCTACAGAAGCCGGTGGCGGTGCACAAGGCCGGTTTCCTCAGCTGGTTGCGCAAGCGCTGAGGCGCGCCGCCTCCAGCTCCTCCACCAGCACCCGCATCAGTTCGGCGGCCGGCAGTGCCCGCGCCAGCGGCGCGCCCTGGCCGGCCCATTGCGCGGCGAAATCGTGGTTGCCGCGGGCGCTGGCCGCGGCATGCAGCGCCTTGGCGGCGTCGTAGGCGATTGGGTAGTCGGGCAGCGCGGGCCTGGCATCGCCATCCCGGTACAGGCGATTGGGCAGGCCGCGCGCCGGGCGTCCGGACAGCGTCGCGGTGATCCGCGTGCGGGCGGCGCGCTCGCCCTGCAACGCGGCGCGGTAGGCCGGGTTGGCCGCGGACTCCGGGCAGAGGATGAACGCGGTGCCCATCTGCACCGCGTCGGCACCCAGCGCCAGCGCGGCGGCGATGCCGGCGCCGTCCATGATGCCGCCGGCGGCGATCAGCGGCAGGCGGGTCTGCCGCGCCAGCAGGCGCACCAGCGCCAGGGTGCCGATCCCGTCGTCGCCGCGCTGCGGGTCGAAAACCCCGCGATGGCCGCCGGCCTCGACGCCCTGGGCGACCAGTGCATCGACCCCCGCGGCCTCGGCCAGCGTCGCTTCCGCCGGCGTGGTGACGCAGGCCATCAGGCGGATGCCGGCGCCCTTCAGCGCAGCGATGGTCGCCGCCGGGGGCAGGCCGAAGTGGAAGCTCACCACCGCCGGGCGCTCGTCCAGCAGCACCTCGAGCATCGGCGCATCGGCCAGGAAGCTAGTGTATATCTCGCCCAGTGCGGCTGGCGGCGCGGCGTCGAACTCGGCGAACAGCGGCCGCAGGTAGTTCAGCCAGGCCGCCTCCCGCGCGGCGTCGGGCTGCGCGGGCGGGTGGCAGAACAGGTTGACGTTGAACGGCCGCGCGGTCAGCGCGCGGGTTTCGCCGATCAGCGTTCGTGTCTGCTGCGCGGTGTTGGCGCCCACGCCCAGCGAGCCCAGCCCGCCGGCCTCGGACACCGCCGCCGCCAGGCGGGGCGTGGAGACGCCGGCCATCGGCGCCTGGATGATCGGATGTTCTATGCCCAGCAGGGCGGTGAGGCGCGGACTCATGGGGTCTCCTCGGGCGGCGCTGCCGCCGGTAGTTCGATCAGGCGATAGCCGACGCCGGGTTCGGTGACGATGAAGCGCGGCCGGGTCGGCGCGTCGCCAAGTTTCTGCCGCAGGTGGCCGACCACCACGCGCAGATAGTGGCTGTCCTCGACGTGGGTCGGGCCCCAGATGTCCTTGAGCAGTTGCTGCTGCGTCACCATGCGCCCGAGGTGCCGGGCGAGCAGTGCCAGCACGGCGAATTCCTTGCGGGTCAGCGCCACCTCGGCGCCGTCCAGGGTCACCCGGCGGTCGGCGAAATCGATGTGCAGCGGGCCATTGTCCAGGCTCGGCTCGCCGCGCGGGCCGTCGGCCAGGCGCAGCAGCACGCGCACGCGGGCGAGGAATTCCTGGATACCGAACGGCTTGGTCACGTAGTCGTTGGCGCCGCCATCCAGGGCGAGCACCTTCTCGCCCTCGCTGGCGCGCACCGAGAGCACCAGCACCGGCATCCGCGACCACTGGCGCAGGTCGCGAAGCACCTCATGGCCGTCCATGTCCGGCAGGCCGAGGTCGAGCACCATCAGGTCCGGGCGCGCCAGCGCGGCCTGGGCCAGCC
>NZ_DEYR01000061.1:0-962 GCF_002364635.1 Pseudomonas sp. UBA3153 | reverse complement strand
CCAGCGCGGCCTGGGCCAGCCCGTCGGTGCCGTTCGTCGCCTCGAGCACCCGGTAGCCCTGCGCGCTCAGGGCGATGCGCAGGAATCGTCGGATCTGCGCTTCGTCCTCGACGATCAGGATGCTGCTCGACATCGGCGTCACTCGTCCTCCAGCGGCGGTTGCGGGTGCACCGGCAGGTGCAGGGTGAAGCAGGCGCCGCGCCCTTCGAGGCCGTCGCCGATGCTCACCCTACCACCGTGCGCGCCGACCATGCCCAGGCAGATCGACAAGCCCAGCCCGGTGCCCTGGCCGCCGCGATCGCCGCGGCTGGCGGTATAGAACATGTCGAACACCTTGTCGCGCTCCTGCGCGGGAATGCCCGGTCCCTGATCGGCCACGGCGAAGCGCAGCTCGCCTTCGTCGGCGTCCAGGCCGATGCGCAGCCGCGCGCCCGCCGGCGAGAAGCGCGCGGCGTTCTCCAGCACGTTGACCAGCGCCTGCTCGATCAATGCGGCGTGGACGAACAGCAGCGGCAGGTCCTCGGCCACCTCGAGTTCCACCCGCAAGGGCGCGAGCACCGGGCGCAGGCGCTGCAGCGCGCTGGCGAGGATGTCGGCGGGCGCCACCCAGTCGCGCATCAGCTTCAGCCCGCCATGGCCGAGGCGGGTCATGTCCAGCAGGTTCTGGATGTAGCGGTCGAGCCGCTCGGCCTCGTCGCGGGTGCCTTCGAGCAGTTCGCGGCGATCCGCCGGGGAAATCCGTTCGCCCAGCGCCAGCAGGCTGTCGATGGAGCCGCGCATGGCCGTCAGCGGGGTGCGCAGGTCGTGGGAAACCGAGGCCAGCAGTGCGCTGCGCAGTTGCTCGGTTTCGCCATGCAGGCGCGCGGCTTCCAGGTCGCTCGCCAGTTGCGCGCGCGCCAGCGCCTGCGCCAGCGGCTGGCCGAGGGCGGCGTACAGGCGGCGCTGTTCGAGATCGGAAGAGC
>NZ_DEYR01000008.1:0-3293 GCF_002364635.1 Pseudomonas sp. UBA3153 | reverse complement strand
GGTGCGCCGCGCGCACCGTTCCATTCCCGAATGCCGAGGGGGCGCCACGCCCGCCGATGTGCGATGTCCGCGGTGCGCACGGCGCACCCTACGGCTCATCCTGCTGCGAAAGTCGCAGGCCACCGCCACCAAGGGCGCATGGCGCGGCGCGGGATGGCTGCGCATCGTAGGCTGCGCCGCGTCGTTCCGGCGCTGGAGAGGTGCCCATGTTCCACCCATCGCTGAGTCGTCGGCGGGCGCTCGCCGCCCTGGCCGCATTGCCCTGGCTGTCTTCCATGGCGCGCGCCGAGGTCGCCGGCGCACGGGTGGTCGTGGTCGGCGGTGGCTTCGCCGGCGCGACCGCGGCGCGCCATCTGAAACAGGCGGCGCCGGAGCTGGAGGTGCTGCTGCTCGAACCCAAGACGAGCTTCCACACCTGTCCGTTCAGCAACTACGTGATCGCCGGGCTGCGTGGCATCGGCGAGATCGAGCATTCCTACCGGCGGCTGGTGCGCGACTGCCGGGTCAACCACCTGCGCGTTGAAGTCCAGGCCATCGATGCGCCGGCGCGCCGCCTGCGCCTGGTCGACGGCCGCGAGCTGAGCTATGACCGCCTGCTGCTGGCGCCGGGCATCGACATGCGCTGGAACGCCGTCGAAGGCTACGACCGCGCGGCCGTCGAGCATGCACCGCACGCCTGGCAGGCCGGTGCGCAGACGAGCCTGCTGCGCCGCCAGTTGCAGGCCATGGACGACGGCGGCCTGGTGCTGATCAGCGTGCCGGACAATCCCTATCGATGCCCGCCGGGGCCTTACGAGCGCGCCAGCCTGATCGCCGACTACCTGGCGAAACACAAGCCGCGCTCCAAGCTGCTGATCCTCGACGGCAAGGACGGCTTCTCCAAGCAGGCGCTGTTCCAGGCCGGCTGGAAACAGCTCTACGGCGAGCGCATCGAATGGGTCGGGCGCGCCGCCGATGGCCGGGTGATGCGCATCGACGCCGCGCGGCGCGAGGTGCGTACCGAGTTCGGCAGCCTGCACCGCGCCGCGGTGATCAACCTGATCCCACCGCAGCGCGCCGGCGCGGTGGCCGAGCGCAGCGGCCTGACCGACGCCAGCGGCTGGGTGCCGGTCGACCCGCGCAGCTTCCAGGCGCGCGGCGATCCGTTCGTCTACGTGGTCGGCGACGCCGCCATCGCCGCGCCGATGCCCAAGTCCGCCTACTGCGCCAACGCCCAGGCGAAGGTCGCCGTCGCCGCACTGCTGGCCGATCTCGCCGGCCAGCCGACGCCCGAGGCCTACTGGCAGAACACCTGCTACAGCGCGCTGGCGCCGGGCAATGCGGTGTCCATCGGCGCGCGCTACCAGGTCGCCGACGGGCATATCGCCGAGGTGCCGGGGAGCCAGACGCTGAGCCCGTTGCAGGCACCACCCGGCCTGCGTGCCCGCGAGGCGCAGGAGTCGCTGGCCTGGTACAACGCCATCTGCGCGGACGCCTGGGGCAGGGCGTGAGGGCCTGGCTGGGGCTGCTCGTCTGCCTCGCGCTGCCGGTGCAGGCGAACGAGGCGGAGGCGCTGCTGGCGGCGTTTCTCGGTGATCGGCCGCTGCGCAGCGAGGGCCTGGAGGTGACGGTGGCGCAGGGCGTCGAGGACGGCGCCTTCGTGCCCGTCGACCTGCAACTGCACGGCGCCAAGGCGCCGCTGGAGCTGCTGATCCTGCGCAGCGGCGAGGACGATCCGCGCATCGCCCGCGTGCGCGTGACGCGCTGGCAGGAGCCGCTGCGCCTGAGCACGCGGGTGCGCCTGCCGGCCAGCCAGGCGCTGATCGTCGCCGCCCGCGATGGCGACGGGCGCCGCTGGCTGTGGCGCCGCGAGGTGAGCGTCTATGCCAGCAGTTGCGCACAGGCGCCGAATGGCGATCCGCTGGCCGGGCTCGGCGAGTTCAGGGTATGGGGCGAGCGCGGCGACGCACTGGAGCTGCGCGCGCTGCTGCGTCATCCGATGGAAACCGGGCGCCGGCCGGGGCCTGACGGACAGATGCTGGCGCGCCGGCTGCTGCGCGAATTCCGCCTCACCGACGACGCCGGCGAGCTGCTGGCTCTGCAGCCGTTCGAGGGGCTGGCGGCGAATCCGCTCGTGCGCATCGTGCTGCCGGCACGCGACGCTGCGTTGCGGCTGCGCTGGGAGGAGGCCGATGGCTCCTTCTATCGCGACCTCTGGCCGCGCTAGAACGGCCCAGTGGTACGCGCGGCGCACCCTACGGTCAGCGACGGCCCTACTACCAAATGAGGACGTCATCCTGTGCCTTCGACGCATTTCGGGCGAGGGCGGCGGCTCTCTACCATCGGTCCATCACCTGACCCATGCCTGCGGTCAGGCACAGACAAGAGAGGCTTTCCAGATGATCTACGCCCAGCCCAACGCCGCCGGCTCCGTCCTCACCCTCAAACCGCGCTACGGCAACTACATCGGTGGCGAGTTCGTGCCGCCGGTGGACGGCCAATACTTCACCAACACCTCGCCGGTGAACGGCTCGGTGATCGGCGAGTTTCCGCGCTCCTCGGCCGCCGACATCGACAAGGCCCTGGACGCCGCGCATGCTGCCGCCGACGCCTGGGGCAAGACCTCGGTGCAGGACCGTTCGCTGATCCTGCTGAAGATCGCCGACCGCATCGAAGCCAACCTCGAGTTGCTCGCCGTGGCCGAAACCTGGGACAACGGCAAGGCCGTGCGCGAGACGCTGAACGCCGACGTGCCGCTGTCCGCCGACCACTTCCGCTACTACGCCGGCTGCATCCGCGCCCAGGAAGGCAGCGCCGCGGAGATCAACGAGCACACCGCGGCCTACCACTTCCACGAGCCGCTGGGCGTGGTCGGGCAGATCATCCCGTGGAACTTCCCGCTGCTGATGGCCGCCTGGAAACTCGCCCCGGCGCTGGCCGCCGGCAACTGCGTGGTGATGAAGCCGGCGGAGCAGACCCCGCTGTCGATCACCCTCCTGGTTGAAATCATCGGCGACCTGCTGCCGGCGGGCGTGCTCAACATCGTCCAGGGTTTTGGCCGCGAAGCCGGCGAGGCACTGGCCACCAGCAAGCGCATCGCCAAGATCGCCTTCACCGGCTCCACCCCGGTGGGCTCGCACATCCTCAAGTGCGCCGCCGAGAACATCATCCCCAGCACCGTCGAGCTGGGCGGCAAGAGCCCGAACATCTTCTTCGAAGACATCATGCAGGCCGAGCCGAGCTTCATCGAGAAGGCCGCCGAAGGCCTGGTGCTGGCGTTCTTCAACCAGGGCGAGGTGTGCACCTGCCCGTCG
>NZ_DEYR01000107.1:771-7233 GCF_002364635.1 Pseudomonas sp. UBA3153 | reverse complement strand
CCTGCTAGACGACAACCCGCTGCCCGGCGGGCAGATCTGGCGCGACGGCCCGCATGCCGAGCTGCCGCCCAAGGCCCGCGAAATGCGTGCGCGCCTCGACGCCTGCGCCAATGTGCGACGCCATGCCGGCTGCAAGGTGATCGCCCTCGCCGGGCCGAAACGCCTGCTGTTGGAAGACGCCGAACGCGGCTGGCTGCTCGCCTACGACAAGCTGATCCTCTGCACCGGCGCCCGCGAGCTGCTGCTGCCCTTCCCCGGCTGGACGCTGCCCGGCGTGACCGGCGCCGGTGGCCTGCAGGCACTGATCAAGGGCGGCCTGCCGGTGGACGGCGAGCGCCTGGTGATCGCCGGCAGCGGCCCGCTGCTGCTGGCCAGCGCCGCCACCGCCAAGGCGCGCGGCGCACGCCTCGTGCGGATCGCCGAACAGGCCCCGCTGGCCGCCGTAGGGCGTTTCGCCAGCGCGCTCTGGGCCAGGCCGAACAAGGCCTGGCAGGCCCTGGAACTGTTCGATGCAACCTACCGTACGGGCAGCCACGTGCTCGCCGCGCTCGGCAGCGAGGGGCTTGAGGGCGTGCGCCTGCAGGTCGGCAAGCGGGTCGAGGAAATCGCCTGCGAACGCCTCGCCTGCGGCTTCGGCCTGGTGCCCAACACGCAGATCGGCGAGGCGCTTGGCTGCGCGCTGAGCGACGGCGCGATACGCGTCGACACCTGGCAGGCCAGCAGCCTTGCCGATCACTACGCCGCCGGTGAATGCACCGGGTTCGGCGGCAGCGAACTGGCGCTGGCCGAAGGCGCCATCGCCGGTCACGCGGCGGTCGGCATGCTGGCCGAAGCCCGCGCGCTATGGCCGCAGCGGCAACGCTGGCAAGGCTTCGCCGACCGCCTCAACCAGACCTTCGCCTTGAACCCGGCGCTGCGCCGGTTGGCGCGGCCGGACACCCTGGTGTGCCGCTGCGAGGACGTGCCGCTCTCCGCGCTCGGCGGGCGCAGCGGCTGGACCGAAGCCAAGCTGAGCAGCCGCTGCGGCATGGGCGCCTGCCAGGGCCGCGTGTGCGGCAGCGCCGCGCAGTTCCTGTTCGGCTGGCAGCCACCAGCGCCGCGCCCGCCGTTCAGCCCGGCGCGTATCTCCACCCTGGCGAAGCTCGCGGAAGCCGAAAGCCAGGCGCCGGACCTCAGTCAGGCCCGGACGCCGGGCTGAGCATGTCGATGCGGCGGATGGCGAAATCCTCTCGCAGGTAGTCCATCCGCTGCGTGTGGAAGCGCTGCATGTGCGGCAGCGCCGAGTGCACCTCGAGGTGTTCGCGTGAGGCCCAGACCTCGAAGAAGATGAACAGCGTGGGGTCCTCGGCGTCGCGCAGCATGTGGTACTCGATGCACCCCGGTTCGGCGCGGCTGGCTTCGACGTAGCCGCGGAACAGCGCCTCGAAGGCCGCGGATTTTTCCGCACGGGTGTGCGCTTTCAGGATGAAACCGTAGGGCTCGCTCATGCTCGTTTGCTCCTTGAACAGGTAAGAGCCGCATCGTAAATCACGAGTCAAAATTGGATTGGTGAATCTCGCGCACAATTGATGTGCCCGGAAGCGGCTTTTTCCGCGCCCGCGGGGCCCGTAAGGTGAGCGCCATTCAAACCTTTACGGGACATTCGCAATGAAGAAGATTCTCCTGCTCAACGGCGGCAAGCAGTTCGCCCACTCCGACGGCCGCTACAACGCCACCCTGCACGAGGCCGCGCTGGCCTACCTCGACCACGCCGGCTTCGACGTGAAGACCACCTTCATCGACGGCGGCTACGACGTCGCCGAGGAAGTCGCCAAGTTCCTCTGGGCCGATGTGGTCGTCTGGCAGATGCCGGGCTGGTGGATGGGCGCACCCTGGACGGTGAAGAAGTACATCGACGAAGTCTTCACCGAAGGCCACGGCAGCCTCTACGCCAACGACGGCCGGACCCGCTCCGACGCCTCGCAGAAGTACGGCAGCGGCGGCCTGCTGCACGGCAAGCAGTACATGATCTCGGCCACCTGGAACGCGCCGCAGCAGGCCTTCGACGACCCCACCGACTTCTTCGAAGCCAAGGGCGTGGACGCGGTGTATTTCCCCTTCCACAAGGCCAATCAGTTCCTCGGCATGACCGCCCTGCCGACCTTCCTCGCCGTCGACGTGATGAAGGTCCCGGCGATCGAAGCGGATGTGGCGCGCTACCAGGCGCACCTGGCCAAGGTATTCGGCATCGCCGGCTAAGGGTGGCGCGGGGTTAAGCGGTGCGGGGGGGGCCGGTGACGGACCGATCAACTGCACATTCGCCGCTAACCCACCCTACGTCGAGGTGGGCGCATCCGTAGGGTGGGTCAGGCGCTCCGCGCGGGGCCGGGCATTTGCGGGGTTTCCGCGCCGTAACCCACCAGGCGAGGTATCGCCAATCACCGCACGGTGGGTTACGCGGCGGTGGGGATCGGTGCGGGGCCGATCAATCGCAAATTCGCCGCTAACCCACCCTACGTCGGGGTGGGCGCATTCGTAGGGTGGGTTAGGCGCTCCGCGCGGGTATGGGCAATCGCGGGGCTTCCGCGCCGTAACCCACCGGGCGAGGTATCGCCAATCACCGCCCGGTGTCGTGGGCAATCCCGTAGCGTGATTCGGCAGCGCCGCGCGGGGCGGCTAGAATGCCGCACCCTTCCTGCGAACCCGCCCGATGAACGCCGAAGCCCTCGCCACCCTGAACCAGCACCTGCTCGCCGCGCTCGCGGCGCTTCCCGATGAAACGCGCCGCCTGTTCCACGGCCGCGGCCGGCGCTGGCCGGGGCTGGAGCAGATCACCGTCGACTGGATGCAGGGCGTGCTGCTGGTGTGCCTGTTCCGCGAGCCGGCGGCGGAAGAACTCGCCGCGCTGAAGCATCTGTTGCGGGCGCTGGGCGAAACGCCCGCCTGGCGGAGCAGCGGCGCGCGGACCCTGTTGCTGCAGCACCGCTACCTGCCCGACAGCGCGACCGAGGCGCTGATCGGCGAGGCCATCGAGGAAGCGGTGATCAGCGAAGGCGGCCTGCGTTTCCTGCTGGATTTCGGCCGCAAGCAGAACAGCGGGCTGTTCCTCGACATGCGCTACGGTCGCCGCTGGGTGCAGGCCAACGCCGCCGGCAAGCGCGTGCTGAACCTCTTCGCCTATACCTGCGGCTTCTCGGTGGCGGCGCTGGCCGGTGGCGCCGAACAGGTGGTCAACCTTGACATGGCGCGCGCCGCACTGAGCCGGGGACGCGACAATCACCGGCTCAACGACCAGGACCTGCAGCGCGTCAGCTTCCTTGGCCACGAGCTGTTCAAGTCCTGGGGCAAGGTGCGCAAGCTCGGCCCCTACGACCTGATCATCATCGACCCGCCGTCCTTCCAGAAGGGCAGCTTCGCGCTGACCCAGGACTACCAGAAGATCCTCCGCCGCCTGCCCGAACTGCTGAACGCCGGCGGCAGCGTGCTGGCCTGCGTGAACGATCCGGGCATCGGCGCCGACTTCCTCATCGACGGCATGGCCCGTGAGGCGCCCGCCCTGCGCTTCGTCGAACGCCTGGAAAACCCGCCGGAATTCGCCGACATCGAGGCCGACGGCGGCCTCAAGGCGCTGGTCTTCCGCCAGGGCTGAGCCCCGGGAATCCCCGCGCGCTCAAGCGAAGGGAGCCCGTGATCGGCGAAGGCGCAGGGCCGCGCCTGACGACGGCGAATTATTCACGTTTGTAAGGCTCGAAACTGAAACCCGCCGAGCCGGTCGGCAAGCCACACCACGAGTAAATCGATGCCTTCTCCATTCCTATCCCAGAGCCACGGTTGCCAAGGCTGGCGTGGCGAGATGTCCGAACGTATCCGCGCCTTCGACTGGTCCACCACCGAGCTGGGACCACTGGAAGGCTGGTCGCACAGCCTGTGCAACGCCGTGCAGTTCCTTCTCGGCTCGCCGGTGCCGCTGGTGATGCTCTGGGGCCGCCCCGGCTACATGATCTACAACGACGCCTACTCGGTGTTCGCCGGCGGCCGCCATCCGTACCTCCTCGGCTCGCCGGTGGAGCTGGGCTGGCCGGAAGTCGCCGAGTTCAACCGCAATGTGATGGACACCTGCCTGGCCGGCGGCACCCTCTCCTACCGCGACAAGGAACTGGTGCTGCTGCGCCACGGCAAGCCGGAAGAGGTGTGGATGGACCTCTACTACAGCCCGGTGCCGGGCGACGACGGCGCGCCGGCGGGCGTGATGGCGATCGTGGTGGAGACCACCGAACGGATGGTTTCCGAGCGGCGCCGCCAGGAAGCCGAGTCCGCCTACCGCGAAGCCAACGAGCGCCTGCACCTGGCGCTCAGCTCCGGCGCCGTGCGCGGCCTGTTCGTTTGGGACCTCGAGACCAACCTGCTGTCCGGCGATGCACGTTTCGCGCGGACGTTCCTCCTGCCCGTTGAGCAGGTGGAGCAGGGCCTGCCGAACGACAGGGCGATGCAGATGATCCACCCGGACGATCTCGAACACCTCAACCGCCAGGTCGAGCAAACCATCGCCCTGCGCGTGCCCTTCAAGGCCGAATACCGCATCCGTCAGCCCGACGGCAGTTATCTGTGGGTGCTCGCCAGCGGCCGCTGCGAGTTCGGCGAACAGGGCCAGCCGCTGCGCTTCCCCGGCGTGCTGATCGACATCCACGAACGCAAGATCGCCGAGGATGAACTGCTGCAGCTCACCCACCAGCTCGAGCAGCGCGTCGAGGCCGAGGTGCAGGCGCGCTCCGAGGTCGAGGAGCGCCTGCGCCAGTCGCAGAAACTCGAGGCGATCGGCGGCCTCACCGGCGGCGTCGCCCACGACTTCAACAACATGCTCCAGGTGATCGCCGGCAACCTGCACCTGCTGGCACGCCTGGAACCGGCCAACGAGCGCGCGCAGCGCTATGTGCAGGTCGCCCTCGGCGCCGTCGACCGTGGCGCCAAGCTCTCCTCGCAGTTGCTCTCCTTCGCCCGCCGCCAGCAGTTGCAGCCCACCCAGTGCGATCCGCTGCGCATCTACCAGGGGCTCGGCGAACTGTTCCAGCGCGCGCTGGGCGAAACCATCCATCTCGACGTGCAGCTGCCGCGGGACTCCTGGCCCATCTACGTCGACCGCAACCAGCTGGAGAACGCTCTGCTGAACCTGGCGATCAACGCCCGCGATGCGATGCAGGGCGAGGGCACCATCCGCATCACCGGCGAGAACGTCACCCTCGACGAAGCCTTCTGCGCCGGCAAGCAGATCGAGCCCGGCGACTACGTGTGCCTGTCGGTGTGCGACAACGGCATCGGCATGACCCAGGAGGTGCTGGAACACGCATTCGAGCCGTTCTTCACCACCAAGCCCGAAGGCCACAGCACCGGCCTCGGCCTGAGCATGGTGTTCGGCTTCGTCAAGCAGAGCGGCGGGCATACCGAAATCATCAGCGAGCACGGCGTCGGCTCGACGGTGCAGATGTACTTCCCGCGCAGCGCGCGCAACGCGCCGGACGAGGAGCCGCAGGCGAGCGACGAATGCAGCGCGTGCGGCGGCGAAACCATCCTGGTGGTGGAAGACGACGCAGGCGTGCGCGCCACCGCGGTCGAACTGCTGCAACAGCTGGGCTACCGGGTGCTGACCGCGGCGAACGGCGAGCTCGCCCAGCAGCTCCTCGACGAGGGCACGCGGGTCGACCTGATCTTCACCGACGTGGTGATGCCGGGCCGGATCAAGAGCAGCGACCTCGCGGACTGGGCACGACGGCAGACGCCGCCGGTTCCGCTGCTGTTCACCTCCGGTTTCACCCGCGACGTCATCTCGCGCAACCAGCAACTGAGCGCCGACACCCACCTGCTGAGCAAACCCTACACGCCACAGGCACTGGAAAGCATGCTCCGCTCGGTGCTGGCGGGCCGCGGCGCGGGCTGAGCGCCGCGCGCCGACAACCGGCAGAACCAAAACCCGGCGCGCAGCCTCGAACAGCAACCCCCCCAGCGGATACGCGCCATGCGGCTGCCCCTTCTCGAACCCGTCCTCACCGATGCCATCGACCCGGCCGCGCCGCCGGCGCCGCTGCGCATCGGCGTGCTCACGCATATCCAGCATCCGATCCGCCAGCCCTTCGCCGGCGGCCTGGAAGCCTTCACCTACGACATCACCCGCGGCCTCCAGCAACGCGGCCATGCGGTGACGCTGTTCGCCAGCTCGTCCAGCGCGGCGGAGCTGAACCTGGTGCCGGTGTGGAGCGACGACACCTACGTTAACGGCGCGCGGCGACACGCCAGCCTCTCGGAGGACTACCTCCAGGAACACCACGCCTACCTCGCGGTGATGCAGGGCATCGACGACCACGGCTTCGACATCGTCTTCAACAACAGCCTGCATTACGTGCCGGCGACCATGGCCTCGATGATCCGCACACCGATGCTGACGGTGCTGCATACGCCGCCGTTCTTCGAGCTGATCAACGCCTACCGCGC
>NZ_DEYR01000107.1:0-506 GCF_002364635.1 Pseudomonas sp. UBA3153 | reverse complement strand
CTGATCAACGCCTACCGCGCCCTGCGCAGCAGCCCGCGCAACGCACGCTTCTGCACCATTTCCGCGGCCAATGCGCGGGCCTGGGCCGAGCTGCTGCCCGACTGCGCGGTGATTCCCAACGGCATCGACCTGGCGCACTGGTCGCCGCGCGGCGAGCCCGGCGAGCACGCGTTCTGGTTCGGCCGGCTGGTGCCGGACAAGGGCGCGCACCTGGCCATCGACGCGGCCCGGCTCGCCGGCGTGCCGCTGCGCCTGGCCGGGCACGCGGTCGATCCGGACTATTTCGCCGAACAGATCGCGCCGCGCCTGGGCGACGGCGTCGAATACCTCGGCCACCTGCCGCGCGAGGTCCTGGTCGAGGAGCTGGCGCGGGCCTCGGTGGCGCTGGTCACGCCGTGCTGGGAAGAACCCTTCGGCCTGGTGGTCGCCGAGGCGCTGGCCTGCGGCACGCCGGTGGCCGCGTTCGACCGTGGCGCGCTGGCCGACCTCCTCGACGAGGCCACCGG
>NZ_DEYR01000027.1:0-13290 GCF_002364635.1 Pseudomonas sp. UBA3153 | reverse complement strand
GGTCAGCGTGCCGGTCTTGTCGAAGGCCACGTCGGTGATCGCGTGGGCCAGCTCCAGCGCTTCGGCATCCTTGATCAGGATGCCGTGGCGCGCGGCGACGCCGGTGCCGGCCATGATCGCGGTCGGCGTGGCCAGGCCGAGGGCGCAGGGGCAGGCGATGACCAGCACGGCGACGGCGTTGATCAGCGCGGTTTCGATGCCGGCCCCAGCGAGCAGCCAGCCGGCCAGGGTGACTACGGCGATCACCAGCACCGCCGGGACGAACACCTGGCTGACCCTGTCCACCAGCTTCTGGATCGGGGCCTTGGCTGCCTGGGCGTCCTCTACCAGGCGGATGATCCGCGCCAGCACGCTTTCCCCACCGAGCGCGGTGGTGCGTATCAGCAGGCGGCCCTCGCCGTTGATCGCGCCGCCGGTGACCCGGTCGCCCGGGCGTTTCGGCACCGGCAGGCTCTCGCCGCTGATCAGCGCCTCGTCGGCGTGGCTTTCACCTTCCAGCACCTCGCCGTCCACCGGGAAGCGTTCGCCGGGCAGCACGCGCAGGACATCGTCCAGGCGCAGCTCGGCGATGCCCACCTCCTCTTCACGACCCTCCACCAGGCGCACCGCACGTTCCGGGCGCAGCGCTTCGAGGGCGCGGATCGCCGCGCTGGTCTGGCGTTTGGCGCGGCTTTCCAGGTACTTGCCGAGCAGCACCAGGGCGATGACCACCGCCGAAGCCTCGAAATACAGGTGCGGCGTGTGGCCGGGATGCGCCGTCCACCATTGGTAGAGGCTCAGCCCGTAGCCGGCGCTGGTGCCGAGGGCGACCAGCAGGTCCATGTTGCCGGCGCCGGCGCGCACCGCCTTGAAGGCGGCGACGTAGAAACGCGCGCCGAGAATGAACTGCACCGGCGTGGCGAGAAGGAACTGCAGCCAGGCCGGCAGCATCAGGTGCAGGCCGAACGGCTGGGCGAGCATCGGCAGCACCAGGGGCGCGGCGAGCACCAGGGCGAGGATCAGCGCCCGGCGCTCGCGGCGCAGCTGGCGCGCGGCGGCATCCACGGTCGGCGCGCCTTCCTCGATCGGCCGAGCGTGGTAGCCGGCCGCTTCGACGGCCTTGATCAGCGCGGCCGGCTCGACACTGCCGAGCAGTTCGAGATGCGCGCGTTCGGTGGCCAGGTTGACGCTGGCGCTGCGCACGCCGGGCTGTTTGAGCAGCGCGCGCTCGACGCGGCCGACGCAGGAGGCGCAGGTCATGCCGTCGATAGCCAACTCCAGGCGCTGGCTAGGGACCTCATAGCCGGCTTTTTGCACCGCGCCGATCAGGTCGTCGAGGGCGACGCCGTCGGCTTCGACATGCGCGCGCTCCAGCGCCAGATTGACGCTGGCCACGCTGACGCCGGGCACCTTGCCCAGCGCGCGTTCGACGCGACCGGCGCAGGACGCGCAGGTCATGCCGGCGATGGGCAGGTCGTAGCGAAGGGGCGGGCTGGGCATGGGAGACTCCTGAATGACCGATGACCCCATGCTCAACCTTGCCCCCCGGGCAAGGTCAAGCGGAAGCGCGAAGACTCAGCCGCGCGCCGCCGGCAGCATCGCGGCGAGCACGCCGTCGCGTTTGCCGTAGTGGTGCACCAGCGCCATCAGTGCGTGGCCGAGGATCATCGCGAAGAGCAGCCACTGCGCGGTGACGTGGAACCACTTGGCCGCCGCGCGGGTGGTGTCGGACAGCGGCAGCGGCTCGAGGGGGATCAGCCAGAACAGCTCCAGCGGGCGTTTGCCGAACAGCAGGCCGGAGAGCGGCATCAGCACCAGCAGCAGGTACAGCAGCGCGTGTCCGGCCTTGGCCGCGCGCTGTTGCCACACGGCATCGCGCGGGAGTATCTGCGGCGCGCCGTGGCGCGTGCGAACCAGCAGGCGCAGCACGGTCAGCGCCAGCACGGCGAGACCGAGGGATTTGTGCAAAACGAATACGCCGCCGGTGCCGCCGAGGAAGTCGCCGAAGAAATCGCGACCGTAGGGCAGGGCGATGATCAGCCCCATCAACACGGCGGTGAGCCAGTGCAGGGCGATCTGGGAGTTCGAGTAACGGGCCATTCTGTGTTCCCTCATCATTAGCAGGCTAAATATACCCTGCTGTTTTGAAGGGGGATACGCAAACGCCGGTCACGAGGCTTTTGTACCGAATGTTGCCGCGCAGTCAGCGGTTGCCGGCCTGCAGGTAGTAGCCGCCAACGCCGAGCGCGAGGTCGTAGTGACGAATCTCCCCGGCCCGCAGGTCGATGCGCTGGGGACTCCGACGGAGCATCCCCGGTTTGCACGGGCCCGGCCCGCTGATCGAGTCGACACGAATCGATAGCGCGCCCGGCGGCAGGTTGAACGCCGCCTCCTGTCCCGGCATCAGCCGCGCCGCCAGTTCGTCCTGCAGGTAGACGCCGATGTCGCACAGGCTGGCGAGTTCGAGGCGGTCGCGCGAGACGATCAGCACCGCGTAGCCATCGGGTTGCTGGGCGCTGACGGTCGGCGGCAACCCGGCCAGGCAGGCGAGCGTGAGGGCGATCAATGAACGGCGCATCGGCGTTACTCCTGAGACAGGGACAGCCTTGACCTTGCCATGAGGTGAAGGTCCAGACTGCAATCACTTTCCTTAGAGGAGTTGATTCCATGCAGATATTCAAGGTTCAAGGCATGACCTGCGGCCATTGCGTACGTGCGGTGACCGGAGCGTTGAAGGGTGTCGATCCGCAGGCGCAGGTCGAGGTCGATCTGGCGGCCAAGGAAGTCCGGGTGGAAAGCGAGGCCGAGGCGCAGGCGCTGATCGAGGCGATCCGCGAGGAGGGCTATCAGGTCGACGCCGCCTGAACAGGCGCGGTGTGACAGCGACGGCAGCCGCGGACCGGGAGTCGCCGCGCCTGCGCAACGAGGTGTAATTCGCCGGTGGTCTGGGTACCCTTGTCGGTCAGGGCGCGTCAGACGCCGGCCTGCCGCGTCCGCGCGCGGCGGGCATCCCGTATCCCCTGGAGATGCCTACGCATGCCGTTACGCCTGCTGTTGATCCTCGGCTCCCTGAGTGCCTTCGGGCCGATGGCCATCGATTTCTACCTGCCCAGTTTCCCCGCCATGGCGGTCGCCTTCGGCACCGACGTGGAGCATGTGCAACTGTCCCTGGCGGCCTATTTCGCCGGTCTGGCCATCGGCCAGCTGGGCTACGGGCCGATGGCCGATCGCTTCGGCCGGCGTGGGCCGCTGTTGTTCGGCGTCGGCCTGTTCACCCTCGCGTCCATTGCCTGCGCCCTGGCGCCGAGCCTGGAGTGGCTGATCGCCGCGCGTTTCGTCCAGGCGCTTGGTGGTTGCGCCGGGATGGTGATTTCCCGCGCCGTGGTGCGTGATATGTGCGACCCGGTGAACGGCGCCAAGGTGTTCTCGCAACTGATGCTGGTGATGGGCCTGGCGCCGATCCTCGCGCCCTTCGCGGGCGGTTTCCTGCTGAACAGCTTCGGCTGGGCCTCGATCTTCGTCTGCCTGACCCTGTTCGGCGCCCTGGCCGGGGCCGGTGTGGCGCTGTGGTTGCCGGAAACCCTCTCCGCGGATCATCCCCGTCCGCCCCTGAGCGGCACCCTGCGGCGCTACCTCGGCCTGTTGCGCGACCCCGAGTTTCTCGCCTTCGGCCTCTCGGGCGGCGTGGCGATGGCCGGGATGTTCGCCTACATCGCCGGGTCGCCGTTCGTCTTCATCGAGCTTTACGACGTGCCGGCCGAGCATTACGGCTGGTTGTTCGGCAGCAATGCGGCGGGCTTCATCCTCGCCGCGCAGATCAACGCGCGGCTGCTGCGCCTGCGTGGGCCGAGTTTCTGGCTGCGCCGGCTGGTGTGGTTGTACTTCTTCGCCGGCGCGGCGCTGTTGCTGCTGGCGCTGTTCCGCCCGGCCCAGTTGTGGGTGCTGATGGTGCCGCTGTTCATCGGCATGGCCAGCCTGGGTTGCATCATCCCCAACGCGTCCGCCTGCGCCATGGCCAAGCAGGGCCAGCACGCCGGCAGCGCATCGGCGCTGATGGGCAGCCTGCAGTTCGCCGTGGCCGCTGGCGCCTCTTGGCTGGTCGGCGCGCTGCACGATGGCAGCGCGGTTCCGATGGCGTCGGTCATCGCGCTCTGCGGGCTGATCGCGGCGGTGCTGGCCTGGTTCAGCGGGCAGTTGGAGACCACCCTCGCGCACCCGTCGAACGAATAGTCCGGACACGAAAACGCCGCAGCCGTCCGGAGGGCGACTGCGGCGTTCGGGGATGCGCCCTCAGGCGGAGCGCAGCAGCCTGTGCGGCAGCGGGTGCGGGGCGTTCAGGCGCGTTTGCAGGGTGCTGACGAACTGGCGGGCTTCCGCTTCGTTGCGAAACTGCACGGCGAAGCCGTCGAGTTGCACCTGCCAGCGCCTCGAGGGGGTTCCGGTGTCGCGGACCGAGATCTTCATGCCATAACCTCCCGAAAAGGTGGAATCTGCAGGTTAGGCGCGAATCCCCGGCAGCCGCTGACCTGAGTCAAGCAGCCGACGAAACGCCGCTCTCCACCGTAGCCCTCAGAAGCCTTCCAGCACGATCTTGCCCACCGACCTGTTGCTCTCCAGCAGGGCATGGGCGCGGCGCAGGTTGGCGGCGTCGATGCGGCCGAAGTGCTCGCCGACGGTGGTGCGCAGCACGCCCGAATCGAGCAGCCCGGAGACCCGCTCGAGAAGCCTGTGCTGCTCGATCATGTCGTCGGTCTGGAACAGCGAACGGGTGTACATGAACTCCCAGTGCAGCGACAGGCTCTTGCGCTTGAGCTGGCGGATGTCCAGCGACTCCGGGTCGTCGATCAGCGCCAGTTTGCCCTGCGGGGCGAGCGCTTCGACGATCTGCGCCAGGTGCTGGTCGGTGTGGGTCAGGCTGGCAACGTGGGTGACCTGGCCGACGCCGATACGCTGGAGTTCTTCGGCCAGCGGCTTGCTGTGGTCGATCACGTGGTGGGCGCCGAGGCTCTTCACCCATTCCTGGGTTTGCGGCCGCGAGGCGCTGCCGATCACCGTCAGCCCGGTGAGCCTGGTGGCCAGCTGGGTGAGGATCGAACCGACACCACCGCTGGCACCGACGATCAGCAGGCTCTGCCCGCGCGAGGCCTCGCCCTCGGCGATCTGCAAACGCTCGAAGAGCAGCTCCCAGGCGGTGATCGCGGTCAGCGGCAGCGCTGCGCTCTGGGCGAAGTCCAGCGATTGCGGGCGGTGCCCGACCAGGCGTTCGTCGACCCGGTGCAGCTCGCTGTTGGCGCCCGGGCGGTCCAGCGCGCCGGCGTAGAACACTTCGTCGCCCACCTTGAACAGGCTGACCTCGGCACCGACCGCCCTGACCACGCCGGCGACATCCCAGCCGAGCACCTTGGGCTGGCCCGCCTCAGGCTGCACGTTGCGGCGGATCTTGGTATCCACCGGGTTCACCGAGATCGCCCGCACCTCCACCAGCAGGTCGCGCGGGCCGGGCGTGGGCTCGGGCAGCTCGATGTCCTGCAGCGATTGCGGATCGTCGATGGGCAGCGACTGGGTGTAGGCGATGGCTTTCATGAGGGTTCTCCCGTGAGGTTTTTCGAAGTGAAGGCATGCTCGCCTATTTTCGGGATTGTAAAAACCCGGTAGGAATAGAGTCTGTTTCAACGTGGAATTGAAAATGCTTCGTCTGGATGACTTGCAGGTGTTCGTCCGTACCGCCGAGCTGGGCAGTTTGTCCGCCGCCGCGCGGCTGCTCGATCTGTCGCCGGCTGTGGCCAGCGCCGCGCTCAAGCGCCTGGAGCAGGAGCTGGCCAGCCGGCTATTCACCCGCTCCACCCGCAGCCTGCGGCTGACCGCGGAAGGCGAGCAGTACCTGGTGTTCGCCCGCAACGCGCTGCAGAACCTCGCCGAGGGGCGTGACCTGTTGCTCAGCGGGCGCGCCGAGATCGGCGGCCTGCTGCAGCTCTCGGCGCCCTCCGACCTCGGGCGCAACCTGCTGTTGCCCTGGCTCGACACCTTCCAGCAGGCGCATCCGCAGCTGCAACTTCGCCTGCTGCTGGGCGACCGCAATGCCGACCTGTTCCGCCAGCCGGTGGACATCGCCCTGCGCTACGGCGCGCCGGAGGATTCCAGTCTGGTCGCGCTGCCGGTGGCGCCGGGCAACCGCCGGGTGCTCTGCGCGTCGCCCGAGTACCTGGCCGCGCACGGCGAGCCGCGTCGCCTGGAGGACCTCGGCGCACACAACTGCCTGCTCTACATGATCGCCGGGCGGCTGCACGACCGCTGGAGCTTCAGCGATGGCCGCCGCGAACGTGGCGTGACGGTGAGCGGCGACCGCAGCAGCGACGATGCCGACGTGGTGCGCCGCTGGGCGCTGGCCGGGCGCGGGCTGGTCTACAAGTCCTGGCTGGATGTCGCCGCCGACGTTCAGGCCGGCCGGCTGCGTGTGCTGCTTTCGGGCATGCCGGGCGACGCGGCGCCGCTGAACCTGATCTGCGCGCACCGCGCCCAGCTCAACCGTGCGGTGCACCTGCTGCGCGAGCACGTGGCGCGGCACTGCCAGGCGCTGCTGGCCAACGCGCCCTTCGCGGCGTGAGTGCGGAGCCTGCGGCAGGTCATTTGCCGCTTTCGGGTCGGGTGGTAGAGTCGCCGGCATGACCTTCTCCCGCCGCCATTCCGCGTCGCTGCTCGGGGCGCTGCTGTTCAGCGTTCTGCTCGGCGCATTCGCCAGCAGCCTGCACCGTGGGCAGATGAGCGGCTTCGACCTCGCCGGCGTCGGTGGCGGCTTCTGTTCGGCGCTGGGTAACTCCGGCGCAGCGCTGAAGGAAGGCGGCGACCGTTCGACGCCCCTGCTCGCCGATCTGCAATGCCCACTTTGCTCGGCCGGCGACAGCCCTTCGGCGTCGGGCAGCCTCTGGCGCCTGTTCGCCCCCGCGGCTGTGGACGTCACGTCCTCCGCCATCCCCCCGCGCACGCCGGCCGCGCCTCGCGATGTCTGGCCCTCGGCCAATCCGCGCGCCTCCCCGCTCTTCCTCGGCTGATTACCCGCTGACCGCGCAGCGCCGCTGCGACCGCGATCCGCGCCACAAGGCGCCCGTTTTCCGATTTCGAGGATTCACCATGCTGAAGAAAGCTCTCCTGCTGGCCACGCTCTGTGCCTGCGCCCTGAACGCCGCCGCCCATGAATACGAGGTCGGCCAGTTGCACATCGACCACCCGTGGTCGCGCGCGATGCCGCCGGTGGCGCCGACCATCGCCGCCTATTTTGTGGTGCACAACAAAGGCAAGACCGCCGACCGCCTGCTCGGCGCCGACACCCCGATCGCCGCCCGCGCCGAACTGCACGAGCACGTGCACGGCGCGGACGGGATGATGAAGATGCAGCAGGTGCAGGCCGTGGACGTGCCGGTCGGTGGCGAAGCCCGCTTCGCTCCCGGCGGCTACCACGTGATGCTCTTCGAGCTGAACAAGCATCCGGCGCTGGGCGAGCGCTTCCCGCTGACGCTGCACTTCGAAAAGGCCGGCGACGTGCAGGTCGAGGTGGCGGTTCAGGCGGATGCGCCGGCGGCGGGGATGAAGATGGACGGCGAGCACAAGCACTGAGTCGCAGCGCCGTTCGGTGCCCTTGGTGCGCACGGCGCACCCTACGGGTGTTGTAGGGTGCGCCGCGCGCATCGCTGGCGGGGTTACGCCAGGCGCGCGTCCAGGCTGTTCTGCGCCAGGCGCCTGGCCTGGTCCTGGGTCATGCCGAGGCTCTCGTGCAGGGCCTGGAAGTTCTCCGTGACGTAGCCGCCGAAGTAGGCCGGGTCGTCCGAATTCACCGTCACCTTCACGCCGCGCTCGAGCAACTCGAGGATGTTGTGTTGGCTCATGTCGTCGAACACGCAGAGCTTGGTGTTGGACAGCGGGCACACGGTGAGCGGAATCTGATCGTCGATCAGTCTCTCGATCAGTTTCGGGTCTTCCGCGGCGCGCACGCCGTGGTCGATACGGCTGACCTTGAGCAGGTCCAGCGCTTCCCAGATGTATTCGGGCGGGCCTTCCTCTCCGGCATGAGCGACGGTGAGGAAGCCCTCGGCGCGGGCGCGGTCGAACACGCGGCGGAACTTGCTCGGCGGATGGCCGACTTCGGAGCTGTCCAGGCCGACGGCGACGAAGGCGTCGCGGAACGGCAGGGCCTGGTCGAGGGTGGCCTGGGCTTCGTCCTCGCTCAGGTGCCGCAGGAAGCTGAGGATCAGCCCGCTGCTGATGCCCAGCTTGTCGCGACCGTCCTTGAGCGCGCCGGCGATGCCGTCGAGCACCACCTCGAAGGGCACGCCACGGTCGGTGTGGGTCTGCGGGTCGAAGAAGGGTTCGGTGTGGATGACGTTCTGCGCCTTGCACTTTTCCAGGTAGGCCCAGGTCAGGTCGTAGAAGTCCTGTTCATGGCGCAGCACGTTGGCGCCCTGGTAGTAGAGGTCGAGGAACTCCTGCAGGTTGTTGAACGCGTAGGCGCCACGCAGGCTTTCCACGTCGCCCCAGGGCAGCGCGATCTTGTTGCGCTCGGCCAGGGCGAAGAGCAGCTCGGGCTCCAGCGAACCCTCAAGATGCAGGTGCAGTTCGGCCTTGGGCAGGGCGTTCAGCCAGTCGTACATGGGGGGCTCTCTCAGGCGGTTTTTGCCAGTTTACCAACCGAGGCGCGGTAAAGGGCCGCGCCGTGGTGGTCCGGGAGCGCGGCGACGCTCCCGGAGATCGCCGTCAGACGGCTTCGGCTTCCAGCTCGCGACGGTAGGCGTAGGTCGCGGCGAAGCGCGACAGCAGCCATTCGGCGCAGGTAGTCGCCGGGTACTTCGGCGGGTTGCTGGCGTCGGAGCAGTTCGGCAAGCAGGCGACCACGGTGTCCGGGTGCGGCTCGGCGAAGAACGGCATCGAGTAGCGGTGCACGCCCAGCGGGCTGATCACCCGGTGCGGCGTCGACTTGTAACGGTCGTTGCTCCAGCGCGCCATCATGTCGCCGATGTTGATCACGAAGGTGCCCTCGACGTAGGGCGCGTCGATCCATTCGCCGTTGACGTTCTGCACCTGCAGGCCGCCGGCCGGGTCCTGATAGAGCACCGTCACGCAGCCGTAGTCGGTGTGCGCGCCGGCGCCCTGCTGGTCGGGGCTGGTGGCGGTCTGGCGCGGCGGGTAGTGGATCACGCGGAAGGCGCTGACCGGCTGCTCGAAGCGCTTGTCGAAGAAGTCGCGCTCGATGTCCAGGGCCATGGCGATGGCGCGCAGCAGGGTCTTGGCCAGGTCCTGCATGTCGTTGTAATGCTGCTCGAACAGCTCGCGCCAGCCGTCCTGCTGCGGGTGACGGTTGGTTCCGCGCAGCGGTTTGCCGGCCAGCACGTCGGGATGCGACGCGGGCAGGTCGAGGCCCATGTCGAAGGTTTCCTTGAGGTCGCTGGGCAGCGCCGGGTCGAGCTGCTCGGTGGCGATGGCCCCGTAGCCGCGGTGGTGGCTGGTCTGCGTGATGTCGATCTTCAGCTTCTCTTCCAGCGGGCTCTCGAAGAAGGTCCGGGCGGCGGTGAGCAGCGCTTCGATGCGCTCGGCCGGGATCGGATGACCCTTGATGTAGAGGAATCCGAAGTCGCGGCAGGCGGCGTCGATCTGCCGGGCGACGTCGGCCCAGGCGCTTTCGTCCGGACCGTAGAGGGGGCTGATGTCGATGATCGGGAGTGAGTTCATGTGTGCTCCGAAAAGCGGGTGCTGCGAGTCTTCTCGTACCGGGCAGCGATTTGAGGTCGGACGGAATGGTCCGGCCCCTGTGTGCGGTTCTCCCCGTCGACGAGGAGGGACGGCACGACTTCTGGCGATTTTCGCAAGTTTGGCCTCGTCATTCGCGAGGCATCAATCGATTCCGACGAGGCGCCGGGCGGCGGCATGGCCTTCCCGGACGCGCGCCGCGCGTGGCGGCTGGCGTTTCCTCGACGTGAAGCGTGAAGCGTGAACGGTGCGCGGAACGCCGGGTGGCGCCGCGCGCGGTAATCGTGCCTGGCCGACCCGGTCGGCCAGGCGGGGGCTTACTTCGGCAGCTCGGCCTTGATGCCTTGCACGTAGAAGTTCATGCCGGCGAGGTCGGCATTGCTGGCGGTGACGCCGGCGGGAATGCGCACGGTGCCGGCCTGGTCCTTGATCGGACCGGTGAACGGGTGGAAGGAACCGTCCTTGATGTTGGCGATGATGGTTTCGGCTTCGGCTTTCACGTCGGCCGGCACCAGGTCGCTGATCGGCAGCTCGATGGTGTCGTCATGCAGGCCGCCCCAGAAGTCCTCGGATTTCCAGGTGCCGTCCATGACCGCCTGGGTTTCCTTGATGTAGTAGGGCGCCCAGTTGTTGACGATGGAGGTCAGCACGGCTTTCGGGCCGAAGTGGGCCATGTCCGACGCGTAGCCGATGGAGTAGACGCCACGACGCTCGGCGGCCTGGATCGGCGCGGGGCTGTCGGTGTGCTGGAAGATCACGTCGGCGCCCTGGTCGATGAGGGCGTTGGCGGCGTCGGCTTCCTTGCCCGGATCGAACCAGGAGTTGACCCACACGACCTTGATTTCGGTGCCGGGGTTGTACTTGTCCAACGCCAGCTGGATCGAGTTGATGTCGCGGATGACTTCCGGAATCGGCATCGAGGCGACGTAGCCGACGACCTTGCTCTTGGTCATCTTGGCGGCGAGGAAACCGCCGACGTAGCGGCCTTCATAGGAGCGCGACAGGTAGGTGCCGAGGTTCTTGTCCTGCTTGTAGCCGGTGGCGTGATCGAACACCACTTTGGGGAACTGCTTGGCAACCTTGGCGGTCGGGTTCATGTAGCCGAACGAGGTGGTGAAGATCAGGTCGTAACCGCCTTTGGCCATGTTGCGGATGACGCGTTCGGCGTCGGCGCCTTCGGCGACGTTCTCGACGAAGCTGGTCTCGACCTTGTCGCCGAATTTCTCGGCGACCGCGCGGCGGCCCAGTTCGTGTTGGTAGGTCCAGCCGTGGTCGCCAACCGGGCCGACGTAGACGAAGCCGACCTTCAGCGGATCGGCGGCGTAGGCCCCGAGTGTGGCGCTGAATCCGAGGGCGGCGACGAGTGCGCGCAGCATGGTTTTCTTCGACTTCTTCTGCATGATGGGTGAGGCTCCTTGTTCGTATGTTTTGCGTGTCGGCCCTGGGGCTGCCGGATGATTGCAAAAAGCTGACCAACTAGACAAATAACCCGGCGGCGCCGTTAGCGCGCCCGCGAACCCGGCCTCGCGCGAAGCGCGATGGGCCGGGCTGGTGCATGGGAAGCACAGGCCGCCATGCACTGGTGCGTGGCGATCATCGACCAACAAGGATTCCGGCCACCATGCTTGCGCTGCTCCGAGACGAGAAACTGACCGTGCTGGCGATCGTCGCCACGATTGCCGCCTACGCCCTGGAAGGCACGCTGCTGGACGCCGGTCGTAGCAGCGCGCTGATCACCGCCGGCGTGCTGATCGGCGCCATCGTCTGCGCCTCGATGCGCGTCGCCCACCACGCCGAAGTGCTCGCGGAAAAGGTCGGCGATCCCTACGGCACGATGATCCTGACGCTCTCCGCGGTGCTCGTCGAGGTGGTGATCCTGGCCATCCTGATGAGCCACGAGCCGTCGCCGACGCTGGTGCGCGACACCATCTACGCGGCGGTGATGCTCGACCTCAACGGCATCCTCGGTCTGGCCGCGCTGCTCGGCGGCTTCAAGCACGGCGAGCAACCGTACAACGACGATTCCGCGCGTACCTACAGCGTGATGATCCTCACCGCCATGGGCATCTCCATGGTGGTGCCGGAGTTCATTCCCAGCGAGAAGTGGCACCTCTACTCGATCTTCACCATCGGCGCGATGCTGGTGCTCTACGGCGTGTTCCTGCGCATGCAGGTCGGCGCGCACAGCTACTTCTTCAGCTACAGCTACCCGGAGAAGAAGGTGCGCAAGGGCGGCGCCGCCGAACACCCCGCCGGTGGCAGCCGCAGCCTGTCGATCGCGATGCTCTGCGTGGGCGTCGTGGTGATCGGCGCCCTCGCCGAGGTGATGTCCAAGGCGCTGAGCACCGGCCTGGAGGGCAGCGGCGCGCCGCCGGTGATCGCCGCGATCCTGGTGGCGGCGATCTCCGCCAGCCCGGAAATTCTCACGGCCCTGCGCGCCGCGCTGGCCAACCGCATGCAGTCGGTGGTCAACATCGCCCTCGGCGCCTCGTTGTCGACGGTGATCCTCACCGTGCCGGTGATGGAGGCCATGGCCCTGTACACCGGCCAGCCGTTCGAGATGGCGATGACGCCGGTGCAGACGGTGATGGTGCTCATCACCCTGATCGTCGCGGCGATCAACCTCAACGATGGCGAGACCAACGCCATCGAGGGCATGACCCACTTCGTGCTGTTCGCCACCTTCATCATGCTGTCGCTGCTGGGGCTTTGAACGCTCGGGCCGCGTGCGGCGGTCGTCAGCAGACGCCATAGCCGATCTGCAGGCGCTTCAGGTGCCGCCGGTACTGGATGCTGCTGAGGTCCGCCGGCTGGCTGACTTCCAGCGTGGTATGCAGCGGCAACCGCACCGGCCGCTGCGACTCGAGGATCGGCACGTCTTCCTGCAGGATGCTCCGGTTGAAGGCGATCACGTCCGCCTCGCTCACCGCCTCGACGTAGTCGTAGCTCAGGTGCATGCGCAACTGGCTGCGCTCCTCGTCCAGCGGCACCACGAACAGGCGGATCACGTCGGAGGCGCGGGCGCCGTCCGCGCCCTTCTTGTGCAGCACCGCGCTGGTCAGGGCGATCAGCTCGTAGTCGTAGAGCACCTCCGACGGACCTTGCGCCTGCAGGTTGCCCTGGCGCTGGATCACCCGGCAGTCGCGGGCGATGAAGCCGTCGTCATGGGTTTCGAGGCGGTACGCGGCGATTTCCCCGTCGTCGCCGGCGCCCAGGGTGCCGGGGTGGACGAAGCCGAAGTGCGCCATGTCGAGGAAGTTCTCGATCACTCGGTAGGCATTCGCCGCCACCGTGGTTTCGCAGACCAGCAGGCTGCGGTAGGCCGGATCGCCGACCTCCGGCAGGCGCGGCGGCGGTCGCCGCGGCGTGCCCGGGCAGACCCACAGGCAGCCGTCCTGCTCGAGGCAGTGGAAGGTGCGTACCCGCGCCTGCTCCGACGGTTCGCGGCCGGGGTGCGCGGGGTAGTGGCGACAGCGGCCGGCGGCGTCGAACTGCCAGCCGTGGTACGGGCAGGCCAGGCTCTCGCCGCTTACCGCGCCGAGCGACAGCGCGGCGCCGCGGTGCGGGCACTGGTCG
>NZ_DEYR01000007.1:0-5542 GCF_002364635.1 Pseudomonas sp. UBA3153 | reverse complement strand
ACGACGCTCTTCCGATCTCGCGGCGCCGGCAGCGGCATGCCGGACTGCCGCGGCGGCTGCGCCTGGAGCAGCGCCAGCAGACGCTGGTAGGCCTGGCGCGCGCCGCTCCACTGCTTCCATACGCCGATCAACTGGTCGATGGGCGCCAGTACCCGGCCCATGAGGATCGAGCCGGCGATCATCATGCCGGCGCTGATCTGCCCGTCCAGCGCCAGCCAGGCGCCGAGGCCGAGCACCAGCGACTGCAACGCCAGGCGCACGTAGCGCGACCAGGCACCCAGCGCGGCGGCGCGTTCGCTGGCGAGGTTCTGCTCGGCGAGAAAACCGTGATGCAGCGCGAACCAGCGCTGGCGCAGGGCACCGAGCATGCCCATCGCCTCGATGCTTTCGGCGTTGCGCAGGTTGCCGCCGGCTTGCTGGCTGGCCGCAATCGACAACCGCCCCGCCTCGGCCAGCGGCTCGCGCGACAGACGCTGGTTGAGCCAGGCCAGCCCCATCAGCAGCAGCGCTCCGCCCAGGGCGAGCAAGCCAAGCCAGGGACTGAAGAGAAAGATCACCGCCAGATAGAGGGGAAACCAGGGCGCATCGAAGAACGCGAACAGCGCGTTACCGGTGGCGAACTGACGCAGGCTGGTCAGATCGGCGAGCGCCTGCACGCTGCTCTGTCGCGGGTCGCGCAGGTTGGCCTCGAAGGTGGCATCGAAGACCCGCGCGTTGAGGCGCAGGTCCAGCTGCGTACCAAGGCGGATGATCAGCAGGCTGCGTACCCATTCCAGCACGCCCATGAAGACGAACAGGCCGGCCACCATCAAGGTCAGCATCAGCAGCGTCATCGGATTACCGGAGGCCAGCACGCGGTCATAGACCTGCAGCATGTACAGCGCCGGCGCCAGCATCAGCAGGTTGATCACGGCGGAGAAGCAACCGACGCTGACGAAACCTGCGCGGAACGCGGCCAGGGCCTGGAGAATCTCGTTGCGCGAGCGCGGGGCGTGCGGGGTCACGGCTTCACCCTGAATTCGATAAGGTCATTGACGCGTCCGGGGACGCTGAGGAGAATCCAGCCGTCGCGACCTCGGCCTGAGAACTTCGGCCGCGACGGCTGTATCGCACGAGCGGGCAGGGAGCGATTCCTGTCCGCTTTTTATTGCCCGCGAATCAGGCCGCCAGGGCCAGATCGTCCGCGT
Organism: Pseudomonas sp. UBA3153; assembly: GCF_002364635.1. Classification (NCBI taxonomy): domain Bacteria; kingdom Pseudomonadati; phylum Pseudomonadota; class Gammaproteobacteria; order Pseudomonadales; family Pseudomonadaceae; genus Pseudomonas; species Pseudomonas sp. UBA3153. The sequence continues at coordinate 4,355 of NZ_DEYR01000007.1, read as the reverse complement.
AGGCCTGCACACCGACGGTTTCCGCCGACTCCACGCCCAACGGGCCGGCCGCCAGCGCTGCCGCCACCACGTCGAAGGTGTCGGCGGTGGACACGCCGTAGTCGTCCAGCAGGCCGTTGAGCACACCTTCCAGCGCCGTGGCATCGCCGGACATCAGGCCGTAGATCACCTCATGCACGATGCCTTGGTTGGTGGTGGTCAGGTCGGCGACGTCGGTCGAGAGGCCCAGGCCGCTGAAGGTGACCTCCCAACCGCCCGGTGCAAAATCGAAACCGCTGCCAGTTTCGACAAGATCCGTACCCAAGGAAACGCTGTCCAACTCGCCCCAGAGGGTGTGGGCCGGACTGTTGAACAGCGTGTAGGTCAGGTCGCCCTCGGCAATGAAGCCGGCGTCGCTGTTCGGGCTGGTCAGCGAGTACTGCGTTCCATCAAGGGATCCTGGATAGAAGCCGCCGGTGTTGACGCCATCCTCGACCTCGCCGATGCGGTGATTGGCATCGCCGAAGTAACCGGCCCAGTCGGCCAGGTAGTCGCTGACGGTCCAGCTGGCGTAGGTCGTGGTGTAGGTGATGGAAAGGCTCATGCTATTTCTCCATTGCAGGTTTCACTGAAGAGCCGCCGCACGCAGGCCGTGCGACGGTGTTGCCCAGCGTGGGCGAACGCGGGTCAGAAGCTGTATTCGAGGGTGCCCTGCAGGGTGCGGCCGCGGCCGAGGGTGAAGGCCAGGACGTCGCCCAGCGGCACCAGGTAGGCGCGGTCGGTGACGTTCTCCAGGGCCAGGCGCAGGGTCAGCGCGTCGCTGGCCTTGTAGCTGCCGAACAGGTCGTAGACGGTGTACTGCTTCCAGTCGGCCGAATAGGTGTAGCTACCGTCGGCCTCAACGTCGTCCTGGGTCATGGAGAAGCCTTCGCTGTAGCGCGCGCGAACGCCGACATCCAGCGTGCGGTCTAGCAGGCGGGCGCCCAGGGTCAGGCTGCCGCGGTCCATCGGCATGTGCTCGGCGGTGCCCATGATGCCGCCGCAGTTGACGAGCGCGTTGGCCGCCTCGTCCGGCTCCATGCCGATGATCGGTGGCCGCCGTCCTCCGGTCCCGTACACCGGAGACTCCACGCCACCCAGCCAGGCGGTACGTTTGCAGTAGTCGTTGCTGCCGATCATGTGGGTGTAGCTGAGATTGCCGTAGAAGCCGCCGGCATCGTAGTCGAGGCTGTATTCCACGCCACGGAAGCGCGTGGTCTCCAGGTTGTTGACGTAGGCCACCGTGCCGATGTTGGCGATCGGGTCATAACCGGGACGCCGCAGACCAAAGCCCATGTACATGAAGTCATCGATCCGGGTGTCGAAGTAGGCGACCTTGATACCCAGGCGGTCCTCACGGGTGAACAGGCTCTGCCTGAGCACGTTGAAGCCCACCTCCAGGGACTTCGAGCGCTCCGGCTCGAGGAAGGGATTGGGATACATGGTTTCCACGCCGCCGCCGTGGGGGCGTCCGCTGATCAAGGTCTCGGTGACCGCCGGCGGCCGCCAGCCCTTGCCGTAGCTGGCGAACAGCTGCAGCCAGTCGAGCCCGGGCTTCACGCCTATGCCGAAGGTTGGCGAAAAGCGTCCTTCTTCCCGATCCACGTCATACAGGAGCGGCTGGTTGTGTTGCTGATTGGAACCATCCAGATAAAAAGTGCGGATGTTCATCCCGGTATCACCGCGCAGACGGTAACGGTCGTAGCGCAGGCCGGCGTTGAGGTTGAGCCAGCCGTCGTAGTCGTAATCCAGGCGCGCTAACAGGCTGCCCATCGCCCGCGACCCTTCGGGCGTCATGCCCTCGGAATAAGGGAAATCGTTGGGCGAGGAGGAAACGACGGCCTGGTCGGACTCCGGGCGCACCTTGTCGTAGAAGAACTCCAGCCCGTAGTTGGCCTTGAGCGTCGAGGCATCGCCGAGCGTGAAGGTCGAGGTGTTCTGCGCCTGCAGGCCGTAGGTGTCGGTCTGGTAGGTGATGGAATAGCCCTGGGCGGTGCCGCGCGGCAGGGTGCTCTGATCGTTGCGCGTATCGACGTAATAGAGCTTGGCCTTGAAGTCCACCAGCGGATTGTCCGGCGCGTAGCTGTAGTCGACGGCGAAGTTCTGCGAGACGACGTTGCTGTCGCCGAGCTTTTCCCACAGATCGGCGTCCGCCACGTCCATCATGTTGGCGTCGGCGTAGGACACCTGGGTGCGCAGGTAGCTGAACTGCACGCGCTGGTCGAAGGGCAGGTTCAGGCCCAGCTTGGCCAGCCGCGAGCGCATGGTCGAGCCGCTGTAGTCGACGCTGGAGTTCTTGATGCGATCTTCGATCTCCGGGTTGCTCGCCGAGCCGGTACGCAACTCGCCGATGCTGCCGTGGGTGCCCGGATCGTAATCGCCCAGGTGGCGCTCGCTGGCGGCGAACAGGAGGTCGCCGATGTCGTTGCCCAAGGCGAAAACGCCGCTGCCGATGAAGTCGGTGCCGTTGGCATCGCCGCCCAGGCCGCTGGTGACACGCACCCGGCCGCCGAATTCCTTGCCCTCGTGAATGAAGTCGCGCGCATCCAGGGTACGGAAGTCGGCAACGCCGCCGATCACGCCGGCGCCACCCATGCCCGAGGTCGCGCCCTTCTCGATGGTCACCCCGGCGAGCAGCTCGGGGTCGATGTACATCGTGCCGTTGCGCTGCTGGTGGCCGCTCTGCTGGAAGTTCTGACGCATACCGTCGACCGACATGTTGACCCGGCCGTAGTCCTGGATGCCACGGATATTCACCGACAATCCGGGGTCCTGCTGGCTGACCGCGCTGTACACGCCGGGACTCTCCTCGAGCATGTCGGCGGCGTGCCGTGGCGGGTTGCGGTCGAGCTGCTCGCGGCTGATCGCCGTCACCGAGCGCGGCGCCTCGTAGAGCCAGTCATCGGCCTGGCTGGCCTGGACGCGCAGGGTGCCCAGCTCGAGCGCACCGCTGGAGTCGGGCAGACGCTGCAGGCTGACCTGGCGATCCTCGCCGAACTGGTAGCTCACCGGTGTGCCGCCGAGCAACTGGGCGAGCCCGTCGCGCGGTGCGTAGCGGCCTTTCAGCGCCGAGCTGCGCAGCCCGGCCAGGGTGCGGCTGTCGAAGAACACTTGCAGGCCGGACTGCTCGGCGAAGCTGATCACCGCGCTGCCCAGCGCCTGCGCGGGTATATCGAACGCCACTTCGTTGCTGGCCGCCGTTGCCACGGCTGGCGCGGTCTGCTGCGCCATGCCCGCTTCGCCCCAGGCGCAGGCCGCCAGTCCCATCACCACGACGCAGGCCATCCCCCCCGGCAGCCTGCGTTTTCTTCCTTCGATCCTCATCCGTTACCCCTAGCCATTCCTGTGTGTTTTCGCTTAATGCAAATCACTCTCAACAGGAAGACGCCCCAGGCGGAGAAACTCAGTAATACGATCAGGAATTTTTTTTACGCGGGGATAACGGCTGTCGAGGGTGACAGCCGCCGGCTCAGTAGATGACCGTCAGCCCCGGCAGGTCGAGGCGCCTGGCGCCCAGTTCGGTGGACAGGGTGTCCAGCGCGCGGTCCAGGCTGTCGAGACGGAACATGCCGTTGACCTCGCGTTGCGCCAGATCGGCATCGGCGATCATCAGGTGACCGGGGCGGTAGCGATTGATCTGCGCGACGACCTGCTGCAGCGGCACCGCCTCGAACACCAGCATGCCGCGTCGCCAGCCGGTGGCGCGTTGCAGGTCGATCTGCAGCGGCTGCACGCCGTGCTCGGCGTCGTAGCTGGCGCTCTGCCCCTGCTGCAACACCCGCTCGCGCGAACCTTCGCGCGGTGCGTCGTCCATCGTCACGCCGACGCTGTGCTCCAGCACGCCGGTCCAGGCACCCTTGCCGCGCTCGCCGACGACGAACTGGGTGCCCAGCGCACGGCTGCTGCCGCCCGCGCTTTCCACCACGAACGGACGCGGTTCCTCGGCGCTCACCGGCGCGGGATGGAAATAGGCATCGCCCCTGAGCAGACGCACGCGCCTTTCGCTGTCGCTGTAGGCCAGGTCGATGGCGCTCTGCGCATCCAGCTCGACGAGGCTGCCGTCGGCCAGGCGCAGCGAGCGAATCTCGCCCGTGCCGGTGGACGCGTCGGCGAGCAAGGGCACGAGTCTCTGCGAACCCTGCTCGATCCCCAGGCCGAGCGCCAGCAGGAGGCTGGCGGCAATCGCCAGGCGGCGCAGCAGTCGTCGTGGCCGCCGCGGCACGGGCCTCGCGCGCGCGGGCATGGCGAGGGGGATCGTCTCCACTGGCGCCGCGCCGAGCTGGCCGAGGGCGGACCAGGTGTCCTCGGCGAAGGCCAGCGCCCGGGCGTGCCGCGGG
>NZ_DEYR01000017.1:2892-3214 GCF_002364635.1 Pseudomonas sp. UBA3153 | reverse complement strand
GGAGCGGCAACCCGACTACTACGCCGCCCTGCGCGACGCCATCGCCCAGCGCCGCGCGGTGCTGGTCAGCGACGGGCGCCAGGGCGACATCCACAGCAGCGTCGACGCGCGCTGCGCGACGCCGGTCGGCGACAGCCTCTGAGGCGTTGGCTCAGAGCAGCAGCGACAGCACCAGCGTCCACAGGCACACGTAGCCCAGCAGCGCCAGGCTGTAACCCAGCGTGGTGCGCATGATCTGCGACTCGCCGCCCACCTGGCCGACCGCGGCGGCGGCGATGGCGATGGATTGCGGCGAGATCAGCTTGCCCATCACCCCGCCGCA
>NZ_DEYR01000017.1:1336-2688 GCF_002364635.1 Pseudomonas sp. UBA3153 | reverse complement strand
CTTGCCCATCACCCCGCCGCAGGTGTTGGCCGCCACCAGCAGCGCCTGGCTGGTACCGATCTGCGTCGCGGTGATCGCCTGCAGGTGGGCGAACAGGGTGTTGCTGTTGACCACCGACCCGGTGATGAACACGCCGAGCCAGCCGATTGCCGGGGCGATCAGCGGGAACACCCTGCCGCTTTCGGCGACGCTCAGCCCGATGCTCGACGAGGCGCCGGAGAAGTTGGCGATGTAGGCCACCGCCATGATCAGCGAGATCATGCAGATCGGCCGCCACAGCTCGCTGACGGTCTTCTCCAGCTGATGCACGGAACTGCGCAGCGACAGCCGCGAGGAGAACAGCGTGGTGAGGATCACCGCGATGAGGATGGCGGTGCCCGGCGCGCTGATCAGGGCGACGTTCCATACCGCCGGCAGCGCATGGGGCGCGGCGACGATGGGCGGCAACTCCTCGATGCGCAGGTCGAGGAACGGGATAGGCAGCTTCAGCACCGTCGCCGCCAGCGGCCCGCCGGCGGCGAACAGGGCTTTGAACGGCGGCAGGCTCCAGGTAAGGATCACCGCGGTGAGGATGTAGAACGGCGACCAGGCGGAGATCACCGCGGGCAGCGCCCAGCGCTGCGAAGACAACGGCGGCGCGCCTTCCTCGCGGTAGATGTGCCGCGGTCGCCAGAACTGCATGAAGGCGGCCAGCGTGCCCATGCTCAGCAGCGGCGGCACGATGTCGGCCAGCTCCGGGCCGAGGAAATACAGCACCAGCGCCTGGCTCACGCTGAACAGCGCGCCGATCAGCAACAGCACCGGCCAGGTCTCGCGCACGCCGCGCCAGCCGTCGAGCACGGCGATCAGCAGGGTCGGCACGAACAGCGTGGAGAGCTGGATGATCGCGATCATCATCAGCGACATGTCGGCCAGTGCCACGCCGCCCTGCTGGGCGCCGACCAGCACCGGAATGCCGATCGCGCCGTAGGCGCCGGAGGCCGCGTTGGCCAGCAGGCAGAGCATCGCCGCCTTGACCGGATTGAAGCCCAGCTCCACCAGCAGCGCCGCGCAGATCGCGATCGGCACGCCGAAACCGGCGGCCCCTTCGAGGAAGGCGCCGAAGCAGAAGGCGATGAGGATCACCTGGACGCGCTGGTCCTCGGAGATGGTCGCGATGCTGCCGCGGATCACCTCGAACTTGCCGCTCTTCACCGCCAGTTTGTACAGCCACACGGCCATCAGCACGATGTAGCCGATCGGCCACAGCCCGCTGAGGAAGCCGAACGCGGCGGCGGCGAGGATCGATGCCGGCGGCATGCCGAACAGCAGCAGCGTGCCCACCAGCGACATCGCCAGGGTCAGCAGCGCCG
>NZ_DEYR01000017.1:0-1215 GCF_002364635.1 Pseudomonas sp. UBA3153 | reverse complement strand
TCGCCAGGGTCAGCAGCGCCGCGTTGAGTCCCTTGAGCTTGAGTACGGTGAGGGCGAAGAGGAAGAACAGGATCGGCACGGCGGCCAGCAACGCGGACAGGTAGGCGTTACCCAGCGGATCGTAGGTTTGTTGCCACATGGAGGGATCCTTAGACCGCGGGGACGACGTTGGCGCAGGCGACGCCGTCGCGCAGGCAGCTCAGGTTGTGCAACGTCACCGCGGAGATCTCGCGCAGCGCTTCCACGGTGAAGAAGCCCTGGTGGCCGGTAACCAGCACGTTGGGGAAGGTCATCAGACGCTGGAAGACGTCGTCGTCGATGATGTCGCCGGAGCGGTCGTGGAAGAACAGCTGCGCCTCCTGCTCGTAGACGTCGATCGCCAGCGAGCCCAGCTGCCTGGACTTCAGCGCGGCGATCACCGCCGGCGTGTCGATCAGCGCGCCGCGCGAGGTGTTCACCAGCATCGCGCCGCGTTTCATCTGCCGGATGCTCTCGCGGTTGATCATGTGCCGCGTGCTGTCCATCAGCGGGCAGTGCAGCGAAACGATGTCGGATGCGCCGAGCAGATCGTCCAGCGCGACGACCTCGCCGACGGCCTGGAAATCCGCCGAAGGGTAGGGGTCGTAGCCGAGCACGCGGCAACCCAGGCCCTTGAAGATGCGCGCGGTGGCGAGGCCGATCTTGCCGGTGCCGACGATGCCGACGGTCTTGCCGTGCAGGGTGATGCCGAGCAGGCCGTCGAGCATGAAGTTGCCTTCGCGCACGCGGTTGTAGGCGCGGTGGGTGTGCCGGTTGAGCGTCATCACCAGCGCCAGGGTGTGTTCGGCGACGGCTTCCGGCGAGTAGGCCGGCACCCGCGCGACGAACAGGCCCAGGCGATGGGCGGCCTGCAGGTCGACGTTGTTGAAACCGGCGCAGCGCAGCAGCACGGCGCGCACGCCATAGCCGGCGAGCGCTTCGAGCACCTCGGCGTCGAGCACGTCGTTGACGAACACGCACACCGCCTCGCAACCCTGGGCCAGCGACACGGTCCGGGCGGACAGGCTGGCGTCCTGGTAGACGAGTTCGAAGGGGGTGCTCGGGTCGCACTGCAGATTGGCTTCATCGAGGAAGCGTCGGTCGTAGGGCTGGGTGCTGAATACGGCGATTTTCATGGGCATCCCCTGGTGGTGGCGCGCGCCGGTGGACGCTGCCGACGGGTCGACGATGGCTCCC